>JAEUTM010000310.1 GCA_016788025.1 Bacteroidia bacterium | reverse complement strand
ACTCCATATGCCATGGTAATTGTGATCCAGAAGTGGAGATATCCTAATTTTTTGTTCATCATACGAAGGAACATTTTAGGGAACCAGTGATATACCCCGGCGAACATACCGAAGATAGCGCTCAGACCCATTACAATGTGGAAGTGAGCAACCACAAAATATGTATCGTGAACGTTGATGTCGAGTGTAGAGTCAGCAAGAATAATCCCTGTAACCCCTCCAGTGATGAAGGAAGAAACCAGACCAACAGCAAATAACATTGCAGGTGTGTACTGAAGATTTCCTTTCCACATCGTGGTTATGTAATTAAACGCTTTTACCGCAGATGGGATCGCAATTAATAATGTTGTGAATACGAATACAGAACCCAGGAAAGGATTCATACCGGTCATAAACATATGGTGACCCCATACAATGAATGATAAGAAACCAATAGCTAGGATAGATCCAATCATCGCACGGTAACCAAAAATAGGTTTACGGGAGTTAGTAGCGATTACCTCAGAAGCGATACCGAGCGCAGGCAATAACACGATGTAAACCTCAGGGTGACCAAGGAACCAGAACAAGTGTTCGAATAGGATTGGGCTACCGCCTACGTTGTCTAAAGGACGACCGCCTATGTAAATGTCAGAAAGATAAAAAGATGTGTGGAAACTTCGGTCGAAGATCAATAATAAAGCACATGAGAATAACACAGGGAAAGATAATACACCAAGGATAGCTGTAATGAAGAACGCCCAGATAGACAAAGGAAGTCTGGTCATTTTCATACCGTGCGTTCTTAAATTGATTACCGTAATGATGTAGTTTAAGCTACCCAACAATGAAGACACAATGAATATAGCCATAGAAACCAACCATAAAGTCATCCCCAACTTAGATCCAGGAATAGCCTCGGGGAGCGCAGACAAAGGAGGGTAGATTGTCCAGCCAGCAGAAGCAGGTCCATCATCTATGAAACATGAAGCAAGCATGATCACACTTGATGCAAAGAAAAACCAATACGATAACATGTTCAAAAAACCTGAAGCCATATCACGTGCACCAACCTGCAATGGAATTAAGAGGTTACTGAAAGTACCACTCAATCCACCCGTTAATACGAAGAACACCATGATTGTACCGTGGATGGTAACAAGGGCCAGGTACATATTAGGGTCAAGAATTCCATCTTTACCCCATTTGTCCCCTAACATCGCATTAATGAAAGCGAATTTCTCTCCAGGCCATGCTAACTGCATACGGAAAATAATAGACATTGTCATCGCCACAACGGCCATGATCACCGCCGTAATTAAAAACTGGCGAGAAATCACTTTGTGATCCATGCTGAACACATATTTACTCACGAAGGTCTGATCATGATCATCATGGTCGTGATGAACATGGTCGTGGTGCTGCATGTGTTCCTTTTCTAATCCTGTATTTACTGGGGTAGCCATCTTATATTATTTAAAATTTTTAATTATTATTTTGAAGCAACAACGCCTTTAACAGTTTTTTGTTTTTTGATCCAGGCTTGATAATCTTCCTCGGTGTCAACTACAAGGTTCATTTGCATGTTAAAGTGAGAAGCTCCGCAGATCTTATTACACAACAACAAATAATCAAATTCAACCGGTTCCTTGTTTTCCAAAGCCCGCTGCTTGTTGATGCCTTCCATCATCTTAACAGTATACGGATCCTTGCGCATTTCAGCCGTTGTTTTGGTTGGCTTAAATTTGAAATAGGTGATCATACCCGGTACACAATTCATCTGCGCACGGAAATGAGGAAGATACGCACTGTGAATTACGTCACGACTTCTCATACAAAGTTCGATTTCGCGTCCAACAGGAATATGAAACTCATTTTTTACAATGATATCATCGTTTCCGGCAACATCAGCGGTATCCATGCCAACCGCATTACTACCGGTAATTTGTCTGAAATCTGTTTCTCCTAATTTGCCATCCTTTCCAGTATAGCGGGCAGTCCAGTCAAATTGTTTAGCATAAAGTTCAATAGTAATGCGGTTAGGATCTTCTGCATCTTTCATAATCTCGTTCCAGTACTTCAGACCGAAAATGATAATGAAAGCAAGCGCGATTGCCGGAACAACAGTCCATAATAACTCAAGTTTGTTATTGTGCGGGTAATAAACCGCTTTCTTAGCGGAGTTGCCACGGTACTTATAACCGAACCAGAATAAAAAGGCATTTGTAATGAGAAAAACAACTGTGATCAGATACATGTTTGCATCCCATAATTGATCGATCAAAACGCCGTGCTCAGACGCTGAAGGAGGCAACGAGCGGTCCATCCAACGATTCACCTGCCAGAAGAAAAATGCAAAGAAAAGGAACATGAATAAAAGCAGGGCTTTCCCCATCATGTTATTATCTGTATCGGTAATTTGCCATTCCTTAGTTTTTTTCAGGCTCCGGCTCAACTCAATAATCCTTAATAACTGATGACCGGCAATTATCAATAATACTATGGCTAACAGAACTAATAAATTCATCTTCTATCTATTTAAAATTTTTAATTTCTCTTGTCTTAATTATTTAATCAGGTTGAATGGTGTAAACTCTCTGAAAGGAAAGGGTGGTTCTTCACACGCAGCGGTACTTTTGCCAGCGCGTTCAACACCACGTAAATAAATAAACCTAAGAAGAAAAAGAATGTTCCAAATTCCATCCAGCTAAGGCCTGTCCAATGGTGACCCACTGTTCCAGGCATAACGATCATGATTACATCAAGATAGTGACCGATGAAAATAATGGTTCCAACAAACATCAGGAAAAAGAAATTACGTTTAGAATCACGGCTCATCAACATTACCATTGGCAATGCAAAGTTCATGAAGAACACCGTCCACATTAAAGCTTTATAGCTTTCCCAGCGCTGTTGGAAATAAACCACCTCTTCAGGAATATCGGCATACCAGATAAGCATAAATTGAGAGAAGTATAAGTATGTCCATAAGAAAGAAATCGCGAACATCCATTTACCCATATCATGAATCGTACTTTCTGTAACGAACTCAAGATACCCTTGTTTTCTTAACCAGATTACAAGAATAGTGATTGCAGTTAAAGCGCTGATCCACATTCCTGAGAAAATATACCAGCCAAATAAAGTTGAGAACCAGTGTGTATCAATGCTCATGATCCAATCCCATGACGCTGTAGAAGAAGTTACCGCAAACAACACCATAAACCATGCCCCAAGCTTTACGTTTTTCCAGTGATAGCTATTATTAATGTCTACGTCTAATTTATCAGCTTCCAAAGAATTTTTACGAAGTTTCATTGTGAACCAATACCATCCAATGATGTAAAGAATCGTTCTTACCCACCAGAACACTCCGAAATAACCACTCTTTGCAGCAATTACCTCATCAAAATTCTCATGTCCCGGAGTATTAATTCCTTCTGCCATCCAGTGATAAATATGATGAACGTGCATTTGACCCAGAATAAACAACAAAAGCATAAAGCTTAATCCCCACGGAAGATACATAGTAACAGCTTCGATCACACGTTTGATAGTGGTTGACCAACCCGCTTCAGCAGCATACTGCAGTCCTAAGAAGAAAGCAGCGGCCAAAGCAAGAGCCATAAAGAAAAAAGAACCGGCAAATACATTGCTCCACGCACGCGCATGGTGATATTCGTGATCTCCTTCTACGTGATCAGTTAAAAACATCAAAATAATGGATATTAAACCAATCGCCATCAGTGCGAAGGAGAACATCCTGGCTTTTGACGGAACTGTAAAATTTAATTTTTCGGTATTCATATGCTAGTTTCTTGTCTTTTAAATTAGTGTTTCGCGGCAACTGCCGGAGCAGCAGCTTTAGCTGTGTCGGCAGCTGGCGTTTCTTTCGGTCCCTGTAATTTCTGAACGTAGTACACAAGTTTCCAACGTTCTTCCTGTGTCAACTGACTTGCGTGAGAACCCATGGTTCCTTTTCCGTAAGTTAGTGTATGGAATATTTTTCCCTCAGGTAAGTTTTTTAAAGCACCATTGTACGCTGGAGGAGGACCAGGGAGTTTACCACCAACTTTTCCATCGCCTGCACCTGTAGCACCATGACAATGAACGCAGAATTTACCGTATAATACTTCACCATCTTTTTCCCAAAGTTCCCTGTTAGAAGCAGGAAGAGGATTGTGAAGATTAGTACCCGCCATTTCATATCCTTCAGGTGTGTTTGGATAAGCATAAGGAAGATATCCGCGTGCCACACTTCCTTTTACAGGCTTCATAGCATTATCAAGAGTATCTCCATCTACAGTATGAGTTTGGTAATACTCCAAAGAAGGTGAACGGTACATGTCAGGCATAAATTCTACACCCGGACTATTTTCATCATGTTTACCGCAGGATGTAAAACCTGCCATTACAAGCGCAGCAAGCGCACTGCTAAAAGCCAGTTTTACTGTTGTATAGTGTTTTTTCATCGTGTAATACTAATGCGTTTGTTCTAATACATATTTTGGTTCAACCACGTAAGAACCTTTGAGATTCACTTCTTCAGCACCAGATTCTTTAAGAATTGATTTTGCTTTTTCAGCTTGAGCGTCATTCAGATCCAGATAAATAAGGAATTTATCATCCGTGGTACGAGGATCAGGATTTTTTGCTTTTGCACCTGGCACCAGCATACAACGCAACAGGTAAGTTAAAGCCATACCATGAGCGGCGCAGAACACTGTACTTTCAAATGTAATTGGAATAAAAGCGGGAATATTGAAGTAATAGGCCCAGTTTGGCTTACCACCGATATCGTTAGGCCAATCAGAAACCATCATGTACCACATCATTAATGTAGCTAATCCACAACCTGTAAGTCCATAGATAAATGAACAGATTGCCAGGCGGGTTCTAGGAACACCGATCAGTGAATCCAAACCGTGAACCGGCATTGGTGTAAATACATCTTTAATACGGATGCCTGAAGCCCTTAGTTTTTTACATGCTTCCATCATTGGCACTTCGTCGCCGAATACTCCGTGGATGATATGTTTGTTAGTTGCCATATTTTTAAATCTCTATTTCGAGTTTCTTTTTCTTTAATTAGTGGTGCCCGCCTTCAGCAGCAGCTTTTTTCTGAGCTTCGCCTGATGCTTTTAAAATTGTTTTTAACTCAGCTTGCGCGATCACAGGAAAATATCTTGAGAACAATAAGAAGAATGTACCGAACATTCCGATTGTTCCAACGAAGATACCTACGTCGATGAACGACGGAGTGTAAGTACTCCAGGTTGACGGAACAAAAGTACGACACAGAGTAGTTACGATAATTACGAAACGCTCGAACCACATTCCAATGTTCACCACGATAGATAAAATAAATGTAGCAACAATTGAAGTACGGATTTTTTTAAACCAGAATAACTGCGGAGAGATTACGTTACAAGTCATCATCGCCCAATAACTCCAGGCAAGTGGGCCTGTAGCACGATTCAAGAATGCGTATTGTTCCCATTCAACACCTGAATACCACGCTACAAACAACTCAGTTAAATAAGCAACACCTACAATTGAACCTGTAACAATGATTACAATATTCATGTATTCGATGTGCTTAATAGTTAAATAATGCTCGAGTTTGTAAATCTTGCGGACAACCAACATAAGCGTTAACACCATTGCAAAGCCGGAAAACACGGCACCAGCAACAAAGTACGGAGGGAAAATGGTAGTATGCCATCCAGGAACCACTGACGTGGCGAAGTCAAAGGATACTATGGAGTGTACGGAGAATACGAGTGGCGTTGACAAACCTGCAAGTACTAAAGACACTTCTTCGAAGCGGCTCCAGTGACGAGCACTTCCACCCCATCCGAAAGAAAGTAAACCGTAGAATTTTTTCTGCCATGGTTTGATAACGCGGTCACGAATCATTCCAAAGTCAGGAATCAGACCGATATACCAAAATACTAAGGATACAGAGAAATAAGTAGATACTGCAAACACGTCCCACAATAAAGGTGAGTTGAAGTTTGGCCACAATGAACCGAACTGGTTAGGTAGAGGAAACAACATATAATCTAACCAAGGACGACCAGTGTGTAACAATACGAAGATGGCAGCACACATTACCGCAAAGATTGTCATCGCCTCGGCAGAACGGTTAATAGCCATGCGCCATTTCTGACGGAACAACAATAATACAGCAGAGATAAGCGTTCCGGCGTGACCGATACCGATCCACCAAACGAAGTTTGTGATATCCCATGCCCAATCTACGTTATTACTACTTCCCCAGGTTCCGATACCAACACCGATCGTGTAAGCTAAACAGCAAATACCCCAAAGAAAACAAATAGCGCAAAGCGTGGTTAAAGCGTACCAGCCTCTTGCAGCCTTACCTTCAATTGGCGCAATAATCTCATCGGTAATCTGGCGATAGCTTTTATTCCCGATAATTAACGGTAACCTTATTTCTGATTCTGCGTGCATATTATCTTATTAAATTTTATTCGTACTAATTAAATTATGAATGTTTTTCTTCGTGATGCGACTCTTCTTTTTTCTCGGCATGCTTAGCCATCACATCGCGGAAAATGATTTGCTCTTCCTGATTCCTTACTTTCACTTTATATGAGGTTGTAGGACGAATACCGATATCTTCCAGGAGGAAATAACTTCTTTCGTCGTTTCTTTCTTTAGATACCATTGATTCTGTATCATTTAAATCACCAAAGATGATTGCATCTGTAGAGCAAGCCGCCTGACAAGCGGTTTTAACTGAACCGTCTTTAATCGGCATACCAGCTTTTTTGGCGTCAAGCTTAGCAGCCTGAAGTTTTTGCTGACACATTGAACATTTTTCCATTACACCGCGGCTACGAACCACTACATCCGGATTCAAAACCATACGGCCTAATTCCTGTTGCGCTGGATTTACATCAGCGAACAATTCGTTACCATTATAGTTGAACCAGTTAAAGCGACGTACTTGGAAAGGACAGTTATTAGCGCAGTAACGGGTACCGATACAACGGTAATAAGTCATCATGTTTAATCCTTCTGTGCTATGGCTTGTTGCCAATACAGGACAAACGGTTTCACATGGAGCGTGATTACAATGCTGACACATCATTGGCTGGAATGTTACCTGTGGATTCGCAGAAGGAGTTTCCATATCCAGGTACATTTGTCTTGTTTCCATCAAGCCCTCAGCTTGTGCAGAGTGTTTTGTTACATCGGAGCTGTAGTAACGATCGATACGTAACCAGTGCATTTCGCGCACGCGACTTACTTCGAGTTTACCTACAACAGCAACGTTATTTTCAGAAGTACAAGCTACCACGCAAGCGCCACAACCGAAACATAAGTTCATGTCGATACTCATACCCCACTTGTGACCAGGCCGCGGATGAGCTGCCCAAAGATCAATCTCACCTACATTTTTCTTTCCTGCACCGTGAACTGTTAATTCCACAGCTGGATTCCAGTATTCTTTTCCGTTTTCTTTAAATTCTTTTAATGAAACCTCGCGCAATAAATATTCTTCACGACCCATAATGGTGTGTTGAATCTGAGTTGCAGAGAAACGGTGAGTTCCTTCAGCTTTTGCGATGCTTACATTTGTCGCAATTGGCTGAATAGTTCCGTTAATCATAGATAGAAAAGGAAAGGCATTAACCCCAACCCCATTTGCTACCTTTAAAGTCTCAGCGCTGCGGCCATATCCTAATGCAAGGCCAATTGTACCAGGTGTCTGACCTGGTTGTGGATATACCGGAACCTTAACAGTGATACCGTTTACGGTGAGGTCAACTATACTGCCATCAATATCCTGGCGTAACATTTCATTCAGTCCTTCGTTCTTAACGTCAATCGGACTCATCGTAATGTAATTATCCCAGGTAACTTTAGAAATAGGATCCGGCAACTCCATTAACCAAGGGTTATTGGCATAGTCTCCATTTCCCAAGCCGATTTTTTCGTAAACAAACAACTCGAATTTACTTCCTCCTTTTACAGAAGTAGCCATAGAAGCTGCCTTGTTATAATCAGGGACAGGAAGATTTTCTGCAACCGCTGTCTTTTCCTCTTTTTTAGGGGCTTCCGTGATAACCGCAGTTGTATCATTTGTTTCAGGCATTGCAGTTGCAACTCCAGCCATTAAAGGTTTGCCTAAAGAATCTTTTGCCATTGGAGCTACAGAAGCCTCTTTGTAAACGGCTACTTTTACAGCACCATCATGCAATGCATGAGCCCAGAAGCTCGGGAAGTCCAGGTGTTTACCCTGTAAAGGGAAAACATTGTTATTCCAATATCCTTGTAGATAACTTAAATAATCGGTTTTAATTCCTGACCATTTCAACAACGTGTCCTGGAACTGGCGAGTTCCTTCGTGACGCGGCTGTGAGAAGATAGGATTAATAGTAGGTTGTTGCAGGGTGAACATTCCGCGCTTTGGATTTGCGTCGCCCCACGATTCCAGGTAATGATGATCCGGACAAACGATTGTAGCCAGTTGAGCTGTTTCGTCCATCTCGCGTGCAAAAGAAATACGGGTTGCTACTTTTTTGTAAGCATCCGCAAACTTAAGCGCACCAGGAGCAGTATACACTGGGTTACAGTTATATGTCATCAATACATTTACCTTACCAGCCGCCATATCAGCTACCAGTTCAGCAAATTCTTTATCGTCGCTTTGTTTGAAATTCAAGTGATTCTCAATGTCTACAGTCTTCCCGTAGTTATCGAGCATTTTATTAATTCCGTTGATAAGGGTTTGAATACCTTCGTCGTTTACACCAGAAACTACAAGCGATTTTCCTCTATGGTCAACCAATTTTGCGGCAACTTTTTTGATTGCTTTTGCAGCATCCGCATTTTCAATTTTTTCGTCGCCACTTACCTTTGAATTAGAAGTTGCGGCAGCAATTTCATTAAACAAAGCAAGGGTGGCTTTACCGAGTTCGCTAGGCTTAACCATGTAACGGTAGTCGGCGTTTGCACCGGTTAAGGACAGGTTACTTTCAAAATGAAAGTGCTGGCTCATATCTGGATTCTCTTTGCTTACCTTACGGTTTTTTGCGTATTGTTTAGAGAACTCTTCACCAGTTAACCAGTTGCCAAGGAAATCACATGCAATACCTACTACAATTTTAGCTTTGCTGAAATCGTAAGAAGATATTACCGCTTTTCCAAATACATTTTTATTAGCCTTAGTTAAGGCATTGTAAGAGATAGAATCGTAAGTAACATGTTTTGTATTCGGGTGCTTTGCTGTGAACTCTGCAATTACCGCCTTAGTTGAAGGGCTGATAATTGTAGAAGTAAGTATGCGGATACTTGCACCGTTAAGCGCTGCAGCCGCTGTTTCATCTGCAGTTTTCCAGGTTGATTCCTGTCCTTTTACTACAGGACCACGTAAACGAGCGCCGTCATATAAACCTAAAACGGAGGCCTGAACACGAGCGTTGGTTCCGCTGTGCGTCATTCCTTTCAGGTCGTTACCTTCAATTTTAATAGGACGACCCTCGCGGGTTTTAACTAAAATAGCTGAATAATCATGTCCGTCGTAAAAAGTTGTAGCGTAAAAGTTAGCTACACCAGGAGTTACCTCCTCAGGTTTTACTACGTAAGGAATAGAACGCATTACCGGTGTTTCGCAAGCAGCAAGTGCTACGGCAGCGGTTGAGAATCCCATTACTTTTAAGAAATCACGTCGTGTGGTTCCGGATGTTTCAGAATCATTTCCCATCAACTCATCCATTGGAAGAGACTCTGCGAACTCGTTCTTTTGCTGTGCCTGGAATTCAGGACTATTGTGCAGCTCCGGTAAACCTTTCCAGTATTTTTTTGACATAGACATTATATAATTTCTTTCTGTTCTTAATTAATTAATAGTGACATTTAGCACATTCCAGGCCGCCGATTTTCTCAACTGTAAACTTCACGTCATACTGACCGGCGTACTTCTCTTTCAGAGCTTTGTGCAAACGATCGTAGTATGCATTACCCTGCATTACAACTTCAGTTTTACGGTGACATTCGATACACCACTTCATTGTAAGAGGAGACTTTTGTTCGGCTACAGTCATGGATTTCACATCTCCGTGACATGTTTCACATTTGATCTGGCCAACAACTACGTGTTGAGAGTGATTGAAATAAACGTGATCAGGCAGGTTGTGAACTTTAATCCATTTTAAAGGATTTTGTTTACTGTTGTCGTAAGTTCCTGTTTTAGGATCAAAACCAGCAGCTTCGTAAATTTTTGCAATTTCTTTTTCCTTGTACTGAGGACCGCTTTGAATTCCTTTGTGGCAATTCATACAGATATTCACTGAAGGAATGCCGGCGTGACGTGATTTCTCAACGGAACTGTGACAGTATTGACAAGCAATTTCATTATCACCAGCGTGAAGCTTGTGGGAGAATTTAATAGGTTGCTCAGGCTTATATCCCTTTTGAGTTCTGTAATCATAATAAACACCAATATTGAAACATGCGTCCCAGCATCCCTTCATTCCAACAAAAACGATGATGATCCCAAGAACACCAACCAAACGACGGTGACCCGACATCCAGCCTTTTACTTCCTGCCAGAATGTAACATCAGGGTTTTCTGATTTACCCTCGCTGCGGTTAACCGAATTCTGCATTGCAGTTCTAACACTGCGAAGCGATCCAAGTAAAATAGCAAGTACTACAATTACTACTAAAACGATGTATAACGGACTGATGCCGCCTTCTGCTTCAGTAGCAACATTTTCACCCGATGCTACTACTCCTCCACCCGGTGTAGGCTCGGCTAAAGGAGCTTTTATGAACCCGATGATCGCCGCAACGTCTTTATCAGACAATTGACCTTCAAAAACTGTCATTTGCGCCTTGCCATTCTCATTGTAAATTTTGTTGGCATAAGCGTCACCCGACTTGATCATTTTGTCGCTGTTGAGGATCCATTTATTGATCCAGTCCCCGCCGGGAACACGGTCAAAAACGCCTTTAAGGCCAGGACCTGTTAATTTTTGGTCGGTGTGGGAGGCATGACACACGGCACAGTTTTGCTTGAACAATTTGGCGCCGTCCTGGGCTTTGGTAGTGGAAGTAAACATAAAAACCGCAACAACCAGTGTTATCGCGGTTTTTAAGGAAATCCTAGGTATTTGGTTTTTCATATAAAATGAGAAAGTATTAATCCTATTTAACAGTTTTTTTATGACAAAATAATGACATAAAACGAAGGCAAATTTAATAGAAGATTGACACTTATCCATTGAAATCGTTAATTTTTTTAACGATTTCGGTAATTTATAATGATTCTAAATAGTCTTTTTTCAGGCTAAATTTTTAGCTTCAAAAAACGAGAAGAAATGTTGATAACTAAATTCGTTTTTGCGTTGGAAAATTTGATGATCATCGAAAATTTACTAATTCGATTTTCCTTCCCAGGTAGCTGCCTGTTTTCTTGAGAAACGAAGTCCAAGCATTATTTCATGCGTTCCGTTGGAGTAGTTACGCATTTTTGTTGTTGTAAAATCATACGAATAACCAACGATGAGATAATCTTTATACATATATCCCAACAGCATGGAAACCGCGTCTTTATGACGATAGACAAGGCCGGCCCACATTTCGTTCTTGTAAATTACCCTGGCTCCTACATCTACTTTTGCAGGAGCGGGCTTTTCGTACTTAAATAAAAATGAAGGTTCAACGGTAAACTCTTCGTTCACTTGAATTTTGTATGCACCGTTAACGTTATACTGGCTTGCTAAACGGCTATTTTTAGCAGCATCCGGATACAGGCCAATAGGTGCGCGATATAATTGAGGTAAACTAAACCCTATGTAAAATTTATCCTTCTTATGAAAATATACGCCAGCGCCGAAATCAGGAACGGGCGTTGTTTTGTATGAACTTAACAATTGCTGATCTCCTTCTTCACGAAGTTTAATTTTGCTTCCGTCTATTCCCCATTGCTGAACTCCAGCGCTTACTCCGAAAGAAAGGTTAAGGTCTTTTTGAAGTTTAAGATGATAGGCATAAGAAAGACTTAAGCCGGTACGTCTGGTTGGTCCTACGATATCGGTGTATAAGTTCATGCCCAGACCCATGTTTTTGTCTTTTATTGGTCCCTGCAAAGTTAGCATGTAAGTACGAGGAGCGTCGGTAAGTCCAACCCATTGCTGGCGATTATTAGAGCGAACCTCAGCGTAATCATCTTTGCCGGCAACAGCGGGGTTAATAGCCATTTCATTAAGCATGTATTGAGAATACTGCGGTAGTTGCTGTGCAAATCCAATAGAAGCCAATAATACCAGTGCGTATGTATATAATGTTTTCATTATCTGAATATCGTAATAGGACCAGTTATTGGTTTAGGATAACCAGGATGGTTAAGATGTATAATGTAATAATAAGTTCCTACCGGGAGATCTCCGCCTTTGTATTTTCCGTCAAATGGAGTCTGATATCCTTTTGAAGTAAATATTATGTCGCCCCAGCGATTGAAGATTTCAACGGTGTTGTCCGGGAACTGCTCAATGTAATCAATAATCCACGTATCATTTTTACCATCACCATTTGGAGTAAATCCATTGGATATATTCAACTCCGGGAACAGATTTACTGCAACGGTACCACTTTCTATGCAACCGTTAAGGTCAGTTACAGTAACTGTATATGTAACGTTAATGGTATTTGTTGCAACCGGATTAAACGCGTTTGGATTATCGAGATACTGGGCCGGAGACCAGGTGAGAGACACAGCGCTGATACTGGTTGGGTTACCGCCAATAGTTACCGAGGAATAAACAGGCACCATTGCACTACCACCAGCATCTACGATTGGCAGGTTGTGAACATCCACAACAACGGTGTCGACATCGAAACATGCAGGAACTGATGACGTAGCAATTACAACAAAGGAGGTAGGCTGCGTTAAATTTGAAACAGTGTAGTTTGGCGTTGTTGCGAGTGTTGCGCCGGATTGTCCTAACAGAGCCCATTTGTAATTCGCTGCTCCTGCGGAAGCCGATGCGTCAAGCACTGCTGTGCCAGTTATAGGGCAGACAATTGCATCAAACCCTGCATTTGCTATAACAGTAATTGTAGGCACAACATTAAGAACGCTATCTTTCAAGCACCCCAAACTATCGGTTACTGTAACAGTGTAAGAACCAAAGTAAATATTACTGATGTTTTGCGTTGTGGCAGTAAACGCAGAAGGGCCCTGCCAATTAAATGCATAGGATGGGCTTCCCCCAGTAAGCGTAAGGTTAATAACACCGTCGTTTGTAGCGCTACACGAAGGGTCTGTTTTATTTGAGGTAATACTCATTGAGCTTGCGCTGGCAATTGTAAATGTTGGTGATTTAATTGTACAACCTAAAGCGTCTATTACCTCTGCAGTGTATGTTCCATCACACAATGATGTAGCAGGGTTTGTTGTAACTGAAGAACTCCAGTTGTAAGAATAAGGCAGAGTACCACCAGAAGGTAGCAAAGTAATAACACCGTTGCAATCGCCAAAACAAGTAGGATTGTTTACATTTGAGAAACCAAGGAACATTTCCGCTCCCTGCGTTATTGTGAACGACTGTATGGTTTTACAGAGTGCGGCATCGGTAATTGTTAAAGTTAGTATGCTTCCTCCCAGGTTGGTAACAAAAGAATTAGTTGCGCCCGTGCTCCATAGATAAGTCAGAGGCATCGAAGGACTGGTTGCTGACACCGATACCGCACCATTGTCACCACCAAAACAATTTACGTTGGTCTGTGTAGCTGAAGATATCGGACCGTTAGCATTGCTAATGACAACTGTATTTGAAACAGAACATGAGTGTGTGCCGCTTTCAGTTACTGTGTAGCTATAAATTCCTGTATTTAATCCGGTAAGTGCTGTAGTATTTGTGGCCGGCGGATTCCAGACAATAGAATAACTTGGCGTGCCTCCTGCAATAACGATCTGTAAAGAACCATTACTTGCATTACATGAAGGTTGTTGAACAAACGGTGAAACCGTAAGAGTTACCAAAGGATTTATACCCATAGAGGCCGTGCGAACACAACCCTGAGCGTCTGTCATTTGTATAAAATATGTTCCCGGACACAAATTGTTAGCAACGCTTGTAGTGTTTGCAGGGGTCATTAGCCAGTTATAAGCGATCGGAGCGGTTCCTCCAACGGCCGTAACACTGATGCCACCAACGCACTGACCGGAGCACGGAATTTCTGTTACGTTAAAGGTCTCTCCGGTTATTCCATTAGAGTTATTTACGATTACTGTATTGGATTGGCTGCATGAAAGGGCATCACTGATAACCACCTGGTAGACTCCGGCGCAAAGATTAGAAATAGAAGGCGTTGTGGCCGCATTAGACCAGTTAAAAGTATAAGGTCCTGTTCCACCTGAAACATCTAAAGCGGCTGTGCCATCACATAAACCACAGGAAGGTTGAGTAACGGAAGCGGTTGATGTAATTTGCGCAGCGGAACTAATAGAAGTTGTTGCGGTGTTATTGCAGCCGAAACTGTCGCTGATTGAAACTGTATAGTCACCGTTACATAAACCGTTTGCGAACATTCCGTTTTGTGCATTGCTCCAACTGGCTTGATAAGGACCTGTGCCTCCACTAACCGAAACAGTAGCAATTCCATTGCAATCTCCAAAACAAATGTTGTTAGTTACACTAGGAACGATGGTAATGCTTGTTTGAATTGGCATACTAAAAGATACCGTTTCCTGGCAAGTTCCATTGTAACCTATGGTTACTGTATAATCTCCTGCACACAGGCTGGTTTCTGAGGCAGCATTTGACGAAATCGGATTCCATGTATAAGTATACGGCGCGATACCACCTGATACATTCAATGCAATAGTTCCATCGCAAATACCAGGACAGAGAGGGAAACTTGCGAGAGAATTACTGATTGATACGGGAAGTGGTTCTGATATTGTTGTATTTGTAAACGAAATACAACCTGTGGCATCTATTATTTTAGCAACATAATTTCCTGCACACAAACTACTTGTGGGGTTAGCCGTTGTTGTGGCAGGTGATTGCCATTCTATAGTGTAGGGCGACGTTCCACCATTTATTGTTGAAACATCAAGCGTTGCCGAGCCTGTGCATTGTCCATAACAGGAGACGCTATTGGTAGCAATAGATCCACCGGTAGGGCCATTGGCATTACTTAAGTTAACTGTTCCCATGGTAGAACAACTGTAACTATCGAAAGCAGTAACACTATATACGCCTGCGCCAAGACCTGACACAACAGGTGAAGTACCGAGTCCACCAGACCAAGAGTAGGTGTAGGGAGCAGGTAAAAGAGTAGTTCCGCCTGTTGCGGTTACTGTTATGCTACCGTTAGACTGCAGGCAGGTAGGGTTGCTCAAAAGTGATCCTATTGTGATTGCCAGAGGATTGGTTAAGGTGAAAGTTGCATTAGCAGTACAGGTATTCGCATCACGCACAAATACGGTGTAAGATCCAGATCCTAATCCCGAAACCGATTGTGTTGTTTTTGTGGGAGCCGTTGGACTCCAGGTGTAATTCGTTGCACCTACTGCGTTAGATACGCTTACAGCAGCAAGTCCGTTAAGATCATTGTGACATACGGGATTTGTAACACTGACCGAAGCAAGCATTGCCGGTGGATTAGTTAAGGTAACAACAGAAGTAACCTGGCAGGATTTAGAGTCAGTTGCTACGAGCGTATAGTTTGGATTAACCACAGCGCACAAGCCCGTAGGATTCTGACCGGTACCAGCTGGTGCCCACACATAAGCAACTGTTCCCTGCGCCCCTGACACAGCTGTGGTTATACTACCGTTACACGCTGCATTACACAGAGGATTAAACGGAGTAAGTGTTACACTCAATGGTACCGGCGCAACTACCGTAACTGCTGTTGTGGTTGAACAACCATGCGAATCGGTAACAGTGCCG
>JAEUTM010000208.1 GCA_016788025.1 Bacteroidia bacterium | reverse complement strand
TAGCCTGGAAACCTGTAATACCCCATATTATTTTTACGAGAACTGAATGGTCCTGAAAAATTGAACGTGTTAAAGCGTTAAATTTGGATAAGATTTTTAATCTCTCAGATAATACAAAGCTCCTTATTTCGTTTTATTACTATTAATTTAATAAGTTTGTATTAGTATGTTGTCGTGGAGGCCACAAGCTTTTATAAGCGTTAAAATTTTGAAAATAATATGAGAGTTTTCGTTCAAGTAATTGCTACCTGTTTTCTGATCTGCACGTTATCGTTTTGTAAAAAAGATACAAAAACAACTACACCCAATCCCACACCAAACCCAACACCGGAAACAAAAACCGGAGGATTAAGCCTGTTTTTTGAGAATAAGGTGGATAGCGTAGGGCTGGCATTTAACAAGGATTACGTGAATACAAATGGAGATACCTTTAGCGTTTCCAAGTTCAATTATTTTATTACAAACATAGTACTTACAAAATCTGATGGCAGCACTTTTGCAGAACCGGAAAGTTACCACCTGGTTAAACACTCAGATCAAAAAACGTATTGGATCAATATCAAAAATGTTCCGGTAGGATCTTATAAATCGGTAAAGTTTACGCTGGGAGTTGACAGTGCCAGAAATGTGTCAGGCACGCAAACCGGAGATCTGAGCATGACCACGTCAAGTGATATGTTCTGGAGCTGGAATACTGGATACATATTTTTTAAACTGGAAGGTAAAGCTTCAAAATCCACCGATCCTTCAAAATACATAGAATATCATATAGGTGGATACGGAGGTGCAAACAAAGCGCAACGCACAATGTCTTTTAATATTACCGAACCCGCTGAGGTTTCAACAACCATTAGTCCGAAGGTTCATTTTTTTGCCAACGTAAATAAAGTGTTTGATGGTAAAACCAAAATCGATTTTTCCAAGGCAGGTTATTCAAAAGTGCTTGTACCCGGTGTTTATTCCCTGGAAATAGCTGACAACTACGCGCAAATGTTCTATTACGGACACACTCACAACGATTGATCATTGAAAAAGATTAGTGTTATACTTTCTGTTCCGATACTCTTGTTTCTTGTCAAATGCAAGGTTGATCCGCAGATTATTCCCGAATTACCTTCTGATAATTTAGTAGAAGTGATACCACCGGGTTGGCCTCAACCCCATTATACGTACACAAATAATCCGCTTACCGAGGATAGATTTATTCTAGGGAGGGCTTTGTTCTACGAACCGATGTTGAGTAAGAACAACGACATCTCCTGCGCGTTTTGCCATAAACAAGAAGAAGCATTCTCGAATAAGAGTCATAGGGTAAGCCATAATTTGCAAGGGGCTGATGGAAACAGAAATGCACCGGGAATGTTTAACCTGGCCTGGCATCCTTATTACATGCACGACGGAGGTGTGTTAAACCTCGAACTACAACCTATCGCACCTATTTCAAATCCAGTTGAAATGGATGAGGATATAAATAATATTGTTTCGAAGCTGCAGGCGAGCCGGAAATACAGAACCTTATTTACCAGCGCCTATGGAAGCGACTCTGTCACAAGTCAACGTATCCTTAAAGCCTTGGCGCAGTTTACAGGTTTAATGTACTCTTACAATAGTAAATTCGATCAGTACAAAAGAGGTGAAAATAATGTGCAGCTGACAGAGGAAGAATTACGCGGCTATCAATTGTTTAAAGCGAACTGCAACGCCTGCCACACCGAACCACTTTTTACCGATTTTAAATTCAGATCCAATGGCTTAAAAGCATCAAATGATAGTGGCAGGGCTCATATCGAAGCTTTACCTCAAAACAGGTATAAATTTAAAACCCCAAGTTTGCGGAATGTAGAAGTAACCTGGCCATATATGCACGATGGAACATATGATAGTCTTGAGGTTTGCCTGGACCATTACACCATGCCAAAGAAAAATCTGGTTAACCTTGATCCTCTTTTGCAAAACCCTATGCAGTTAAGCGCGCGGGACAAAAAAGATATTATTGCCTTTTTGAAGACACTTACTGATCATAAATTTCTAGGCGATATGCGTTTCGCAGATCCCAACATACCAAAACATCCATGAAAAAAATCGTACTTCTTTTATTTGTTCTTAGTCTGGCTGTTTCCTGTAAAAAAAATCAGCTTGGCGGAAAATCTTCCGTCCACGGTAAAGTTGCTCATCATTCGAGGGTAATACCTTATGCAACGGTCTTTATTAAATTTAATGCAAAAGAATTTCCTGGAGAGGATACCACTGTATATGATGATAAGGTTCGTGCTGACGTAAATGGAGAATATTCGTTTAAGTGTTACAAGGGAGATTATTACTTATATGGTTATGGTTTCGATTATGCCATAGCCGCCCCACATATTGTTGTTGGTGGCACGCCGGTTCGTGTTCACAGCCGCGACGACATCGAAATTGAGGTAGCGGTGTCCGAAGACTAGAGTTATGAGTCTTTTTCGGAAATCTGTTTTTTGAGATGGCTTCAGGAAGCCGTAATATTGTATCTGTTTCGGGTTATGGCAATCAAGGTTACATTTTTAGGGACTGGCACCTCTCAGGGGGTTCCTCTCATAGCATGCAATTGCGAAGTCTGCACAAGCCGGGATCAAAGGGATAAACGTTTACGTTCGTCTATATTAATTGAAACTGCAAAAACACGCCTGGTAGTTGATTCGGGTCCTGATTTTCGTCAGCAGCTTTTAAGGGAAAGAATAAAAAGGCTCGACGCAGTTGTATTTACACACGAGCATAAGGATCATATTGCAGGCCTGGATGAAGTGAAGGCATTTAATTTTTTAAATAAAATGAGAATGCCTGTTTATGCAACGGAGCGGGTGCAACAAGCATTAAAGCGTGAATTTGCATACATATTTTCCGATGAAAAATATCCCGGAATTCCGGAAATAGATCTTTTTACATTTGATAATGATGTTTTCAGCGTAGGTGATATCGTGATGGAACCGATAGCGGTTATGCACTATAAGCTTCCGGTGAAGGGGTTCAGGGTAGGGGACTTTGCTTATATCACCGATGCGAATTTTATTTCAGATCCCGAAAAAGAAAAACTAAAAGGCCTTAGGGTCCTGGTGATTAATGCCCTTCGAATGGAGCCTCATATTTCGCATTTTACCTTTCAGGAAGCAATTGACATGGTAAAAGAACTTGCGCCCGAAAAAGCATATTTCACGCACATCTCGCACCAGCTTGGTTTACATGAAAAAGTAAATGCTAAACTACCGGATGGAATTGAGCTTGCCGTTGACGGTCTTCAGTTGATTATTTAGTGATAAACCCTTCGGGGATCAATTAACTCCATCAGCGAATTAAGAAGACTGCTTTCATCAAAACCTGGCGACAACACAATATCCTTAATTTTATATTCTTTAAGTTTTAAAACCGTTGTGCTGCCAACCGCAATAACTTTTTGGTTAGGGGCAAGTTTGTATTTCTGAAAATAGGCCTGAACATTAGAAGGGCTTGTGAAAGCTAAAACATCAGAAGGAAATTCGTAAAAGTCGTCGCGGAACTGAGTTTTATAAACAAACAGATTGTGACAGCTATTTGTGAAGGCAAGTTGTTTCTGAATGATTTGCATGGAATCTATAGCTTGTGGAATCAGCACAGAATCGTCTTTAATAAATTTAGCAAAGTCTTTTCCAATTTGTACAACGTCTACACCCTTTCCAATAAATGAAGCTTCGTGACCGAAATTGCCGAGATATTCAGCCGAAACGTCACTCACTACTCCAAATTTTACATTTGGTTTAACGTCGGGTTGCTGTGAAAAAAAATACCTGATGGCATCACGTCCAGGAAAAAAGATCCATTGCGTTGCAGGTGTATGCGTAAAGCGTATGGGACTTGTTTTGATGAGAGCCTCATGGATCAGATGATAGCCCAGCGAATTTAAAGTAATCAGAACAGGATTCAGGGTGTTTAACCGGCGCGAAACGAAAATACTTTTCCTGTCGGGTGAAATGTCCGTACTGAACATAAATCTCAATGGTAATGTGTTTTGTGTATATAAGCTGTTTAAAGTTTAATTAAATTTTTTGTTAAGATTTAAAATTTAAACGCGCTCAAAACAAAAATAAAAATAAAAGGCTCCCAGGGCCCGACTTGTTTACAACTCGCAGGATTGTGAACAACCTTTTTAATTATAAACAATTTATTAAACAGTGTGTTATTCCAGTAAATATTTTAAACACCAGAACATTTTTTACTTTCGGTAAACATATTTAATAAACATGTCTTTAAGAATTTACGGAAAACTTCCCTCGGGTGAACGTTTAAGAAGAATCCAGGCATCCAACAATTATAAGAACGGATCATTTCAAAATCTCTCGGCTACAAATGCGATGGCAGAAGACGCAAATTTTTTCAAAGTGATGAAAGAATTTCTTAATAAACCACCTGATGTAGCACCTGCCACGGAAATTCCTTATGTGAAAACCGATTTAAAAAATCTTGGAAACGAGCCGTTATTAGTTTGGTTCGGGCATTCCTCCTACCTACTTAAAATAGATGAGATGGTGATTCTGGTTGATCCTGTTTTTAGTGGAAATGCAGCGCCACTTTCTTTTATGGTAAAAGCCTTTAAAGGAAGTAATGAATATAAAGCGGACGATTTTCCGGATATTGATCTATTGATACTTACACACGACCATTATGATCACCTGGACTATAAAACGATTTCAAAATTAAAACCGAAGGTGAAACAAACCTGTTGCACGCTAGGTGTTGGTTCGCATCTTGAATACTGGGGGATTGACAAAAATATAATTGAAGAGTTAGATTGGTGGGAAAACTACTCCCATAAAAATGTTCACATTACTTCAGTACCCGGGAGACATTTTTCGGGACGAGGTGTAAAAAGAGGACAAAGTTTATGGGGAGGATTTGTTTTAAAATCCGGAACTTTAAATTTATTTCTTGGAGGAGATTCGGGATACGATTCTCACTTTAAAGAAATAGGAACAAAATTTGGTCCCTTTGATCTGGCCATACTGGAAGCTGGACAATACAATAAATCCTGGCCGCATATTCATATGTTGCCGGAAGAAACGGTAGAGGCCGCGCGTGACCTGAATGCAAAAAAACTATTGCCAGTTCATTGGGCTAAGTTTTCGCTTGCCATGCATCCCTGGAATGAACCTATTAAAAGAGTTGTTGCAAAGGCCGACTCGCTAAATGTAGAGTTACTTACACCTTTAATTGGTGAGGCTGTAAAAATTAACGACACAAAAAACATAAATGCCTGGTGGGACCTTGTATAAATATCACTAAATCTTAATCCGATTTTATATATAAATCTAAATTATTTAGTAGCTTAACCTTAAATAGAGATTAGAAATTAAATACATATTTGTTAAAAGGTAAAAGGATTTAGGAAAATCTACCAAATGTTAAACTTTTTTTTCTAAGTTTGGAAAAACAACTAAAATAACCACACATGAAAAAGAACTACCAAAAGCTGAGAGCATTCATAGTTGCCCTGTGTTTGTTTTCAATCAGCCTAAACGCCCAACTTTTCTCCACAGTGGGTGCCGGAACTACAGGCAACGCCAGCACTGGGTATCCGTCACCTTACGGGAACTGGTATTGGGGGGCAAAACACCAATTGTTTGTTACCGCCGCTGAATTAGCTGCAGCAGGTATCGCCAGTGGCGCACAGATTAAGTCTATTGGCTTTAACATTTACAATCTGAACGGTGCAGCAGCCCACCAGAACTGGGTAATGAATGTTTACACAACCAGCAACACCGATCCTCTGGTTTCGGGTTGGATTACAGGCGGTGTAGTAGCGGCAACCAGCACATCCGCTTCTGTAACAGGAACCATCGGATGGAACCAATCGACCTTTACCACACCTTTTATCTGGAATGGTACTGATAACCTGGTTATCGAAACGTGTTTTAATAACTCAAGTTTTACATACAACTACTCAACGTATTGGATGAATAACTTAACCGGTACCACAATTAAATCAAGATGGAGAAATGCGGATAATTCCACAAACTGTACAGATCCTCCGGTATCGACTTCAACCAATACCCGTCCGGACATGCGTTTTGAGTGGATTTCACCAACTCCATGTAATGGTGCTCCACCGGCAAACTCGGTAGTGGGCCCAACATTTGCAATCTGTCCGAATGCGTCTGCTTACTTGAGTCTTGCCAACGGATATACTCTTGGTGGAATCAACTATGCATGGTATTCTTCAACCACATCTTCGGTAGGTCCTTGGACCTCTGTTACTGGAACAAATCCTGGAGTATCCGTTCCAAATCAAACAGCAACTTCTTATTTTATGGCTGTAGCTTCTTGTTCTTCGGGAGGTACTACTTCTTTAACAGCTTACCAGGTTACTGTTCAAGCAGTTACTACAAATACACCTCCATATTTTGAAGGTTTTGAAGGTATTAGTGCTGATATGAAACTTCCTAACTGTTCATGGTCTGCCTCCAATCTTGGAGCTGGCCAACCTTGTCAGACATAC
>JAEUTM010000194.1 GCA_016788025.1 Bacteroidia bacterium | reverse complement strand
TGATGCCGGTATAAGAACGTCACTCTCCATGCTGTTGTTGATTTAGTTTAACTGATAGTCTTTAGATGTTTCGTTAAAAGTGTTCCCTTTTTGGATAAATGAAAAGAAAAGGAGCAAAAGGATGAAATACAATGCCCATTCCAGTTGCCCGGATATCTCTGAAGAAGAAGTGATCTTAGCACCGCTTTCTTTCAAACGTTTTCCTTCCGCTACCTGTATGGATGACAGTAATTCTATTTGTAAAAGAGAATGATCACAGATTCTTTCTATTTCCCCACTGTTGTTTCCTTTTCGGAACCTCACATTTTCTGCCTGCTGTAACAAGCCAATGTTTTGTGCCAGGTTTTGCAAAGCACTTTTCTCTTTTTCAGTCAGCCTGGTCACTGCATATTTTTCCGCGAGGTGGATGATTTCGAGGGTTTGTTTCAAAAATTCTTTTTCATGCGTAGCGGTATCTTGTATCTGGTTTAATAAGAGTTTCTTCTTATAGAAGAGCTCTGTTAACTGGTAGATATAACTCTCCGGTAGAAGCCTGTCATCAAAAATTTCTGAAGAGGTCCTGGAAAGTTGTTTCACATTTTTCTCCGTGTTGATCTTATTAACCACAATCGTCAGAATAAACGCCAGAACAAACCCTGTTACAATGAACTGTTTTTTCATGGTGTTCAGTCGTTGAGAACTTTGATGATCTTAAAACTTGTTTTTCCTGCAGTGGTGGTCCATGGTATCAGGTCGTTCTCTTTATACCCGATTAAAGCCACGCTCAGTGGCGAGAAAACAGAAATTCGGTGGTTCTTAAGATCAACACAATCCGGCATAACAATTTTTAGTTTGATCTTTTTTCCGTTTGCCATTTCCTGAACTTCCACCTGGGAGTTTAAACGTATGATCTTTTTATCCATATCTTCATCTTTCACAATTTTCGCATTTGTAATTTCTTGTCCGAGATCTTTGCCCTGACTAGTCTTTTGACTTTTTAGGAGATCATATAGAAGTTTGTAATCCATTTCTGAAATGATAGGTTTCATGATTTAAGTTTTGTTTAAAAAATAAAGACTCCGATCCCCGAAAGGAAGGAACCAGAATGATTTGAGAATAATCTGATAAATTAGTGATTGAACATTAATCAAGCCCTTGCAAGGAATGATCCTGGACAAATCCAGTCGGTTGAAGAGCCTGTTCTCCCCGGATAAGAAATCTCCGGGGCTTAAGTATTAAAGATCTTATTGTTCGAAGAAAAAATATTCTTGCACTTAAAAATATAAGCGAAAAGGGCTTTTTTATGTGCGTTTGTGTTCACGATTGGTGTTTGAGCAAAGATAAACGTAATACCATTATTTAAAATGTAAGAAAGGTTAAATCTCACTTAGAAGTTTATGGTCTGAAATCCTGTTTTGTTGACTTTGATTAAGTTTTAGTTAAGCCTTATTTCAATGAGAATTTTAGTTTTTTAAAGTCCACATTGATCCATTCTTTGTAGTGAACTTGATTATTTTTCCCTGTTCTGTAAGTTGGTTTAAAATTTGTTCACTCTCATTCCGCGTTTTTCCCGAAATTTCACTGAGTTCCTTTGCAGTGAGTGATCTGTACTTTTTGAAAAGATCTTCCGGTTCCTTGCTGTATGTTGTTTTTTTAACCGCCGGGTTGGTTTTATGCACGGCACTTTCAAAAACAGAGTAGGGTTTTGATCCGTATACGATTTCCTTATCACCATGGCTAGTTGTGAAAAAGATAGTTGGGAATCCACGAACACCAAGCTCCCGCGACAACCTTAAATCATCATTAAATAGCTCTCTTGCCTTACCTTCATAATCTGTTTTTAAACTGTTGAGATCCAATCCGGTTTTTTTTGCGGCTTCAGAAATATTCTCCCACTTGGTGATATTTTTCTTTTTAAGGAAAACCATTTCTCGTAGTTCTCTTAGAAAAAGCAGTGCTTTTTCTTTGTCCTGCATTTGAGCTGCTTTAAAGGCGATAGAGGGTGGGAATGAAGAGTCTAATGGATCTTCAAGCCATACATCTCCGTCAATCGGCATGTCGTAATAAACGCTTACTTCATCCCAATGATGTGCAACGTCTGAAGGTTTACTGATACCGCCGCTGTTATAACTCCAGTCAGGTAACAAACCGCCCATGCGATAGTCCACTTCAATATCGTCACCATATTCTAGCCTAAGTTTTCGTAATTGAGGTTCAATTCCCCAACAGGAAGAGCAAATTGGATCGGTGAAGTAAATAATTTTAACCTTCTTCTCTGTTTTTTGTTGCTTAATATTAGTTTGATTGATACTGTCCGGCACCGCACAAATACCTTCAGTGGGATCACACCTGAGCGGGTTTCTGATGTCCATTTCGTTCTTCATTTTTAAGTCGTTTTTAGTTTGACCATTGCACCCAGTCGCTAACGCAAATGTGATGCTTAGTATAATATTCTTGCACATTATTCCGAAGTATTTTAATAAACGTTACAATATCCGTATATGTCTTTCTTGCTGTTACAAAACAAAGTTAGCTTCAACGCGGCTTAAAACCACCATGCATTACCCGGTGGAAACTAGTTACCTTTTGGTAATCACCGGCCATAATTCTTACCTTTGTGGAAGCTAATGAAGAAGCAAGCCATAGTAAATACAACCACCAGTTGCCAAACCAGGATTGCCGCAATCAGAGACTCCATGGAGATTTTGTCGGGGAAATGGAAGTTTCATATTCTTGGCACCCTGATGCAGGGCGGAAAGATGCGCTTCATGGATCTATTGAGGGAGGTGGACGGCATCGCTGCAAAAACACTGTCAAAAGAACTTCAGGATCTGGAACTTAATCAGCTTGTTCATCGCACGGTTATTAATACAAAGCCAATTACAGTCGAGTACGGAATTTCTGAATATGGGAAGACGCTGGAGCCAATTATCGACGAAATCGCAAAATGGGGAACCTCTTACAGGCAAATGTTGCGCAAAAAATAAAAAACATTTTTTTAGCAGATTGCTGGTCTTTGCGAAGAATAATCTCACTAAGTGTTAAGAGAAAAGTTCTTTTGTTCGGCGTCAATTCATTCAGAAGTCTTATGTTTTTTTAACTTGTAATCAGCTCAAAGAAACGATATGTTTGCAATATAGGTATGATTAACCCGGCAAATACTCACTTACTGGCAGATCACAGGATCTACATTTTTACAGCCGGTTTAATTTCCTCCTCGGCAAAAAAGATCTTTATCACATCCGCCCGGTGACTTCTGTTACCGGGAGAAATAAACAGTTCAGGTTGGATTGTTTCTTATTCTTCAAACGTAATTTTAAAAATATTTATGACAGCAATCATT
>JAEUTM010000186.1 GCA_016788025.1 Bacteroidia bacterium | reverse complement strand
GAACTCATAAGCGAAGGCTCCGTTTGCCAGAATTCCTGTTATTTGATTCCATACTTCATAACCATGACAATATGGGCAGTGGATAGCTGTAATGCCCCAGCACTCGGAAAATCCTTCGATGTCAGGCATTTGATCCCTGATGCCGGTTGCAAAAATCAACTTCGTTGCCTTGAACACTTCTCCCTTTTCCGTTTTTATCTCAAAGCCTTTCCCAACCTTCGCTCCATCAATAACCGTACTTTCCAAAAATGTCACTGTCTCATATTTTTCTACCTGACCTCTTGCCATTCTCGAAATTTCGGCCGGAGTTTTTCCATCATGTGTTATAAAGTTATGGGAGTGTGGGGTCTGGCGATTGCAAGGCAAACCGCTGTCAATGATGAGGACCTTCCTTAAGGCGCGTCCTAACGCAAGCCCGGCTGCCAGTCCGGAATAACTACCTCCGATAATAATAACGTCAAACATATTCTTTTCATTCATAGTGTTGTATTGTAATAGTCCTTTTGTGTTTTTTGGAATGGCCAGACTCGCCAGTAATGTGCTACTCTGAAGTATAAAACTACGTCTTGTTACACTATTGGCAGATATACCCTCCGGAAATTTCATTTTTCAATTATTTGTTTTTTAGGCTTATGTGACGCATAATAAAATCAACGAATGGTACACCGGCAAAAACGATCCAGGGAACCAGCGAAAGTGTGAGTACTAAGGTTCTCAGGTAGAGCGGAAATACAGATAAAGGACCTCCAAACAAATAAAGGAATAAAGTGATTGATGGATAAATGGCAATCCAAATTATCAGAGCCATCATTAATTTCATTTTTGTTTTACTCACTGACTTCATTTTTAATTCAGGGAGTTCGTGAATTGTTGTTTTCATTGTTATCTTTTTTATGAGTGCAAATTTAATTTGAGTGTTTTATTGATCGATAGGACAGTATTGCAGTTATGCAGGACGTTTCCAAAGTTTCAAAAACTTATGGGCAAACAATCTCCTTGTAGTTAACCTCGCTTACACTAAAGAATCCCAGCGCCTCCGGTGTATTTTCGTTAACAGGATGAATATTTGTTGGAAGATTTACAGATGGCACAGCGAACATTCCGCCATTATTAATCATCTTAGCCCCAAGCGATAAAAAATCGTACACTTCTCTGCTGATGCCGTGAATCTCAAGTCTGACTATATCACCTGTCTTTGGAACATCCTCTCCATCGGGGCCACTTGTTTTCCAACGATCAGGCGAGAATAACAGCCCATCACTTTCATTGTTCAATCCAAACGATTCCAGTTGCATGTTCTGTGGACGCGAGTAAAACTTTGTATTTTTGTACAACTTTACCCAATAAAAATCAGGTGTGGGTCCAGGTTGATCTTTTGCCAGCAACTTCAGTTTTAAACCTGCCGGAATATTGCCTAGCAGACTATTTACGGCTTCTTCGTATTTAAAATAAAGCGCATCAATTGTAACCGACCGTTTAGCCGATGTCATGGCATTGTATTCGTAACTTTTGTAACGCACCGTAAGCTGATAAGAATGTCCGGTCACAATCATTGTATCCGAAGGATGCAGGGTGTACACATAATTACCTTCACCTTTATCTGAAAACGAATATTTTTTATTCGTGTTAAGATCTGTTACTGAAACCTCTGCGCCGATAACCGGAGGAGTTGTAGTGCCACTAAAATAACTGTTAGTAGATGTAATGCGGATCTGTTGATCTTGCCTGAGATTATTCAGAAAAGCGTCTACAGTGATCCGACTATCCGTCTTATCCACCTTCACTTGTATTCTATCTTCACAGGACATAAGTGTCAGGAGGGAAAGAACTAATAAACTGTTTTTTAAAATTGAGATATACGATTTCATGATTTTTAGTATTAAAATTTAAAGTTGTAGGTAATTGCGGGCACAAACGACCCGATAACAGAATAACGGATCGCCTCATTGTTAAGCTGGCTTGCGCTGGCTGGATCGTTTCTTAAATACGTTGAAAAAGCGTTTCGTCTGTTGTAAATATTGTAAACACTAACCGTAATTGAATTCTTCAACTTACGGCTTTCATTCTTTTTAAAGTCATAGGTCATTCCCAGGTCAAGCCTATGGTATGAGGATATGCGGTAATTATTGCGAACGTTATCTGTGTTGTTCGGAAAATAGTAGCCCTGTACCTCCAGTTTACTGTCTGTTAAAGTTGCCGGTGTACCAGTCATATAAACAAAGTTGGCATTCACCGAAAGACGTTTATTAAGAGCATAACTCAAAACAAGGCTTGCATTGTGCGTTCTGTCGAATCGGCTCAAGTACCAGTTATCGTTGCTTATTCCAACAGTTTTACGCTCGGTTCTCGACAATGTGTAACTAAACCAGCCGGTGAGCTTTCCAGTGTTTTTTTTCACGAAAAACTCCAATCCATAGGCCCTTCCCCTACCCTGCAGCAGATCAGCTTCATAGTACTGGTTAAGTATCAGGTTCGAATTATCAATATAGTCCAATTGGTTTTGGAG
>JAEUTM010000201.1 GCA_016788025.1 Bacteroidia bacterium | reverse complement strand
AGCTTTTTGTCTTTAGCACAAGATGATGATGCACAAGCGCCCAGCAAATTCTGTAACGAGGATCTCAACAAAAAAGCAGTGGCACTGTGGGAAAAGGGTACCGATAAAAAGAAATATAAAAGACCCGAGCGTTTAGAGTTTCTTAGAAAGGCTCTCGAGATTGAACCCGATTTTGCAGAAGCGCATCTTGCGGTAGGCCTCGAATTGGCTGCGCGTTCGAAGCTGGAAGAAAAAGCCTTTACACAAACACTTCCCTTTTTTTATAAAGCCATCGCTAATTGTCCGAAAATCCACAGCGAACCTTATTATTATATAGGCTTCGATTATTATGAAAGACACATGAACGATTCTGCGATAAAATACCTGCAGAAATTTGTTGACTTTAAAGACGATGACGAAAAAAAATTCGCGAAAGATTGGGATGCGGAAACTTACCAGGCTAAAATGATGCTAAAGTCTGCCAAAAAAGAACTGGGACTAAGAAAGAATGTATTGTTTAATCCTCACGTGGTAACTGGCGTGTCCACAGAGCGGGACGAATACCTTGCTTACATTTCTCCTGATGACAAGAATTGTTATTTTGTTCGCAGACTCCCCATAAAAAACATGAACCAGACCTTCGCTTCTGACAAGGAAAAAGAAGTGTTTATGGTGGCGAAGCGCGATAAAGGAGGACAGTTTAACAGCGGTGAGCCAATGGATGCGCCGTTTAACACTACCGATGACAACCAGGGTGGCTGCAGCATTTCCATCGACAATAAATCTCTTTATTTTGCTATGATGCGATACGAAGGAGGCCTTCAGCCCAATTGTGATATCTATGTCTGCGAAAACTCTGGCGGAATGTGGGGTGAGATTCGTAAGTTGAGCGCCGCGGTAAATGATCCAAAATACTGGGACAGCCAGCCTACAATTGCTTCAGATGGAGTAACGCTTTATTTCGCCAGTGATCGCCCGGGAGGATATGGAGGTATAGATTTATATTATACCGTGAAAGATCCAAAAACAGGTTTGTGGAGCATCCCGCAAAACATGGGTCCGAGCATTAACACCAAAGGCGACGAAAAAACCCCTTTTATTCACAGTGACAGTGAGACTCTCTATTTTAGCAGCACCGGCCACTTCGGTTTTGGGGGGTATGATATTTTCTATACCAGGAAAAACGAAAAAGGAGAATGGCAGGAGCCCGAAAATATTGGCTCGCCTATTAACGATGCTTCCGATGATGCAGGTTTTTTAGTGAGCGCAGATGCAAAGACAGGTTATTTCTTTAGTTATGATGAAGGAAAGGTTCGTGGAAAAGGAGTTGGTCGTTATGATTTTTATGCTTTCGAATTATACAAGGAAGCAAGACCTGTATCTACCAGCTTCATGAAAGGAACGGTGAAAGACAGCGCTGGTAACCAGGTTGCAGGCGCCATTGTAGAAGTGCGTGACACCAAAACAAAAGAGGTCTCCGTGGCCACGGTTGATAGTTCTAGCGGGGAATACATGATTGCTGTAAAAAAGAAAAATGACATTGTTCTTACCGTAAAAAAGGACGATGTTGCTTTTAATGTGAAGCTAATTAAAGCCAGTGAAATGCCTGCTCCGCATGAAGAACCACCGCTTGTGAATCTTGAAGTAAAAGAAGCAAAAAAAGGAAGCAGCTTTGTAATAGACAATATTCTTTATGCTACAAACAGCGCCGAGATCAAAGAAGACAGCAAAGTGATTCTCGAAAGTTTTGCACAGTATCTCAAAGAAAATCCGAATATCAAAGTTGAGATCCAGGGTCATACCGATAATGTGGGTAACATTAAGGACAATGAGGCCCTCAGCTCCAATCGTGCTTATTCTGTAAAAGCGATGATTGAAGGTTTTGGCATTGATGGCAAACGCATCCAGGCTAAAGGTTTTGGGCCCAACAAACCTATTGCCGACAATCGTACTGAAGAAGGTCGTGCAAAAAACCGTCGCACTGAATTCCTGATCCTGGAAAAATAAAATCTCCTTTACTGGCATTTCGTTTGCGGCATTAATGCCATGAGATTGCATTTTTTCATATGCCTTGCAACTGCATTAATGCTTGCATGCAAACCCTCAGACAAACACGAAACTGTGGAAACAAAAACTGTAAATAAAGTGGCGGAGGGTGCAAAAAGAAAAAACATCACAGATTTTTTTTCTTCTTATGAATTAAATTTTAACCGCGGTATCACTGAAGGCGGAGCGGCAGTAAAAGAAAATATCAGCAAATCATTTACCGATTGTTTTATCGAATCCATACCATCGGGCGTTATGTGCGTAAAAAACGACAACGAATTTGTCCAAATGGTCGCGAAAGGATTTTTATTTTATGAGGGAATAGGCAGTAAGTCTATGCACGTAACCTCCATCGAAATCATCGACCTCGACGAAATGCATGCCCTTGCTAAAGTAAAATGGCGTTACACTGCTCTAAAAAACAAATCGGAAATAGTGATTGACTTTGAGAATTCTTACTTCCTGAGAATAGATGAAAACGGCGTGCGCATTTTTGGCTACGTTGCCGGCGATGAGCAGAAAGCTTTGAAAGAGGCGGGACTTGTTCCTCAGGATTGAAGGAACTTCTCTACAGCCTTGGGCAAATGTTTAAATTCCAGTTGCTGTATTTTTTTTTGCCAATGACTCAGGGGTGTCGTTCTCTTCTATCTTAATTTTTTCCTGGATAATGATCTCTCCCTTATCATATTCTTCATTCACGTAATGAATAGTGATGCCACTCTCCTTTTCTTTTGCCGCAATCACAGCCCGGTGTACATTGATCCCATACATGCCTTTTCCGCCATAATTAGGAAGTAATGCGGGGTGGATATTGATAATTCTGTTTGGAAAAGCTTTTACAAAGGCTTCGGGTATTTTAAGCAAAAAACCGGCCAGGATAATCAGGTCGATTTTTTCGAGCTTCAAAAATTCGATTAGTTTATCCGTATAGTTCTCTAAAGCAGCTTTGCTTACGATTTGTACATTTTTTTTGTATTTCTCGGCCCTTGCAATAACCCCTGCGTCGTCGCGATTGGTCACCACAAGTTTAATCCTGATCCTTGGATCGTTCGCAAAATAATTAAAGAGATTTTCGGCATTGGTCCCTTCCCCACTCGCAAATATGGCCGCATTAATCATGGGCGCAAAAGTAATAAGAAATTCTTAGCTGTTTGACAGTTTTCAAAACCTGATTTTCCTTTAAAAAAACACAAATTGTAAATCAGTCAATTGTAAATTGTACTTTTGCTTTATATGATCCTCAACTACATCACCTGGAATCCTTCTCCCGAGATTTTTACAATTCCGGGCATCGACTGGCCCGTGCGCTGGTATGGTTTAATGTGGGCACTGGCTTTTATTGCCAGCCATTTTATCATGAACCGCGTTTACAAAAGAGAAGGCAGAACTGATAAAGAATTGGACACCCTGACACTTTATATCATTATCGGTACCATTCTGGGTGCCCGCCTGGGACATTGCCTTTTTTACGGCCCCTGGTTTGACGAATACAATGCGGCTGGAATGCTGATCAGTGAAGGATATCTTTCACATCCTCTTAATATTTTAAAAGTGTATGAAGGTGGCCTTGCAAGTCACGGTGGGGCCTTCGGAATTATCCTGGCAATGATTCTTTATTGCCGTAAAACAAAAGAAAGCTGGCTCTGGCTTTTCGATCGTTTGGTTATTGTTGTTCCTTTAGCCGGAATGTGCATTCGTCTCGGGAACCTTATCAACAGCGAAATTATCGGAACAATTACAGACGTGCCATGGGCATTTATTTTTGTAAGCGAGGACCCGCATCCAAGACATCCTGCTCAATTGTATGAAGCTATTTATTGTTTATTCCTGTTTATGTTCATGTACTGGATGTGGAACAACAAACGCGACAAATTCGGACCGGGTTTTATGTTTGGTTTGTTTTGTGTGTTGTTATTTATTGAACGTTTTATAGACGAGTTCTTTAAAGAAAATCAGGTTGACTTCGAAAATTCCATGGCTTTAAATATGGGTCAGTGGCTAAGTATTCCTTTCATTATTGTGGGAATTATCATGATGATCCAGTCGCGCAAGAAGGCGCCGGGAGCCTATAAAACTGCCAGCACAGAGATTAAATCCGAAGAACCCGGGCAAGCTCTGTAACCTTTTCCTTTCTCACTTACTCTAAGTCAATATAAACCAATAAATATTGACTGTCATGATGTATTTTACCATTGCCCTGTTTGCCCTTTCCGCCGTATTGGGTTTAATTATTCTTATTAACTGGCTTACTAAAAAGAATGCGCCAAGAGGCGTTGTTTACTCCCACGGTCTGGTTGCTGCGCTTGCACTCGTATTGTTAATTGTGTATGCGGTGCAAAATCCAGATAATTTTCCAAAAGCAAGTATTATCCTGTTTGTAATTGCCGCCCTGGGTGGTTTTTATATGTTCTTTAACGATCTTAAGAAAAAAACCAGTCCCCTGGCCATTGCTTTTATCCACGCGCTGCTGGCAGTCGCAGGATTTATAATGTTGCTTGCTTATGCACTAATGTAAGAACATCATGAAACTCTTCGGACATCCTCTGCATTTAATGCTCATCCATTTTCCCTCTGCTCTCTTTCCGATGGATTTGATCTGTTCCTGCATTTCCTTTTATGATGAAAGCATCATCCTGACGCAAAGTTCCCTGATTATGATGCTGGGCGGAACATTATTTGGATGGATAGCAGTCATCACGGGAACATTTGATCTCCTCACGGTAATGAAGAACAAACCGGGAGCCATTAAAAAAGCACTCCTTCATGGCGGCATCAATACCAGTATTTTGCTGGCCTATACTGTACTTTCCTTTCTCGCGATTCGTGGAAATCTTAATCCCGGCGAAACCGGGTCGGTAATATTGGTATTTAAATTCTTGCTTGTGTGTATAATGCTCGTTGGAAATTATATAGGTGGTAGCCTTGTCCTAAAACACAAGGTACTGGATAGAAAAACATCTTAAAAAAATAATGAAATTTGTATATGACCAAGATCAGCGCCTTTGAAAACTATGCAGACACAGAGATCATCGCAAAGATCCTGGCCGGCGAAACCCGCCTGTATGAGTTGCTCATCAGGAGAAATAACCCCTTTCTGTACCGGGTAGGACGCTCTTACAATTACAGTCATCACGACACCGAAGACCTGATGCAGGAAACATATGTGAGCGCTTTTTACAGCCTGTCTGACTTCCAGGGCAAATCCAGTTTTAAGACCTGGATCACACGCATTATGTTAAATAAGTGTTATCACAAAAAACAAAAACACAGTTACAAAAAAGAAACTGTTGCTGAAGATCTTATCCTTGAAAAAAATAAAACCATGTTCGATAATCCTTCCAATACCGATAAAAACATAATCAATAAAGAATTGAGCCATGTTCTGGAGAAAGCACTTGAGAGCATTCCGGATGAATATCGGATGGTATTTACACTACGGGAACTGAATGGGCTTAGCACCTCAGAAACAGGTGAATTAATGAGTATTACGGAATCTAACGTAAAGGTTCGTCTCAACCGCGCAAAAAGTATGCTTAGAACGTTTATAGTGAGTCAATATTCGGCTGAAGATATTTATGAGTTTAATCTCGTTTATTGTAATAGGATTGTGGAGAATGTGATGTCTAGGATTAATAGTTCACAGTAGGCAGTTGCAGTTTACAGTAAAAGTTGACCGTAAACACAAACTCACTCTTACCTCTGTGTCTCAGTGCCTCAGTTATCTCTGTGTTGAAATAAATTTAATAGAAAAACCACTAAGACCCGTCCGACCGACCGGGCGGGCACTTAGAACACTAAGTTTCACTAAGAATACAAATCAACTTACCCCCGTGTCTCAGTGCCTCAGTTGTCTCTGTGTTGAAATAAATTTAATAGAAAAACCACTAAGACGCTAAGAAAACTAAACCTCTGTGTTTTTCAGTGCCTCTGTTCCCTCTGTGTTGAAACAAATTAAGTAGATTAATTCATGTGGATCGTCTGTTTCCTGTCCGGGCCAACAGAAACAATCGTGATCGGAGTGTTCACAGCCTTCTCAATGAATTTTACATATTCCATTAAGGCTGCAGGAAGTTTAGATTTACTGTCAATCGCAGTGAGATCAGCATTCCAGCCTTTTACTTTTGTGGTGATAGGTTTTAAATACTGCGGATCGATATTATATGGGAGGTAATCAATTTTTTCGCCTTTATAATCATAATGAGTACAGATCTCGATCTCTTCAAAATCACTCAACACATCCGCTTTCATCATCATCAGCTCTGTAACACCGTTTACCATCACCGCGTATTTTAACGCAGGAATGTCTAACCACCCTGTACGGCGCGCGCGACCAGTAGTGCTTCCAAACTCACGACCAATCTGGCGGATCTTTTCACCGGTTTCGTTTTCAAGTTCTGTAGGGAACGGTCCGCTGCCAACACGGGTGCAATAGGCTTTAAAAATACCGATTACATTTCCAATGCGGTTCGGGGCGATGCCGAGGCCATTACACGCGCCAGCGCAGATGGTGTTGCTACTGGTTACAAAAGGATAAGAACCAAAGTCGATATCCAGCAAACTTCCCTGGGCACCTTCACACAATACTTTTTTTCCTTCGGCCATTGCTTTGTTAAGGTAATGTTCACTCTCTATAAACTGTAAGTTCTTTAACGATTCTATTGCTTCGAACCAGGCGGGTTCTAACTCTGCGAGATTATATTCAAAATTATGATGTGCTAACAGTTGTTTGTGTTTTTCAACCAACACATCGTATTTTTCTCTGAATTCTTTTGTTTCAATATCACCAATGCGCAAACCATTGCGACCAGTTTTATCCATATAAGTCGGACCAATGCCTTTTAGTGTTGAACCGATCTTGTTTTTTCCTTTGGAAGCTTCACTCGCAGCATCTATTAAACGATGTGTGGGAAGAATTAAATGAGCACGTTTGCTGATTACCAGTTTCGATTTTACATCTACACCAAGTTTCAATAAGGCATCAATTTCCTTTTTAAAGATCACCGGATCTATTACCACGCCATTACCAACAATATTGATTGCCGTTGGATGAAAAATACCACTTGGAATAGTATGCAATACGTGTTTAATTCCGTTAAACTCTAAAGTATGTCCTGCATTTGGCCCCCCCTGGAACCTTGCAATAATATCATACTTCGGGGTTAATACATCCACAATCTTTCCTTTTCCTTCGTCGCCCCATTGCAAGCCTAACAGTACATCCGCTTTACTCATAGATTTAAATTAAAGCGCAAATTTATCACAAAAGCATGGCTTTTACCGGATTTTTTTAAAACTTTTTACACTTTGCAAAGTACCCCCCGAAGGCTGACTTACAGCTAATTACCTCCCGTTCCGCGAATGTCAGGTCGAGTGAAAATTCTGTCTCTTTAAATTTTCGTATCGAGACCTTGACATTCGCGACTTAATTACCCCAACAGCCATTAAAATTTGTATTTTTACCACAGTGCAAAAAATCACCATAGCCATCGACGGTTATAGCAGTTGTGGTAAGAGTACCCTCGCTAAAGCACTCGCTTTCCGATTAGGATATAAATACATTGATACCGGCGCCATGTACAGGGCCGTAACACTCTATGCACTGCGTCATAATCTTATTGACGATGCAGGAATTATCAATCACGAAGAACTTTTGAAAGCCTTACCAGAAATCGAGATCCATTTCAAACTGAATCCAGAAACGCATATTTCAGATGTCATTTTGAATGAAGAAGATGTAGAAAGGGAAATTCGCACCATGAAAGTAAGTGGACTCGTAAGTAAAGTGAGCGCGATAAAAGAAGTCCGCGAAAAAATGGTAGTGCTGCAGCGCAACATGGGCAAACGCAAAGGCGTGATTATGGATGGTCGCGATATTGGCACACACGTGTTTCCAAAAGCAGAGTTAAAATTATTTATGACAGCCGATCCTGAAGTGCGCGCTAAACGCAGGCAGGATGAATATAGCAGTAAAGGCCAGTACTTTTCTTTAGAAGAAGTAAAGCACAGTCTTATGCAAAGAGATCACGAAGACATTAATCGAAAAGAAAGTCCGCTTATTAAAGCAGAAGACGCCATCGTTCTTGATAACAGCGAACTTTCGAGAGAGGAACAGCTGGATTATGTTTTGAAACTGATCTCCGATCTTCAGTTTATTTCAAGAGAAGAACAGTCACATCATTAATCAGAAGCAAGAGACAAGAAGCACACTTCGATCCACCGCGGTGGACTCAGTGTGACTTTAATTTCTTGAATCTCTATCTTGTTTCTTGATTCTTGATTCTTGGTTCTTGGTTCTTGGTTCTTGGTTCTAAACTAAACAGCAACATTATACTCCCTCAAGGTATCGTTCAGCGAAGTTTTTAAATCCGTGCTTTCTTTACGTTTTCCGATAATCAGTGCACACGGCACCTGGTATTCTCCGGCAGGGAATTTTTTGGTATAACTTCCGGGAATTACAACGCTCCGTTCAGGAACATAACCTTTTGTTTCAACCGGTGAAGAACCGGTAACATCAATAATTTTGGTAGACATGGTTAAAACCACATTCGCCCCTAATACTGCTTGTTTTCCAACCCTCACACCTTCCACCACGATGCAACGCGAACCAATAAAACAGTCGTCTTCAATAATTACAGGCGCAGCTTGCACGGGCTCCAGAACACCGCCAATTCCCACACCACCGCTCAAGTGCACATTTTTTCCAATCTGCGCACAGCTTCCAACGGTAGCCCAGGTATCTACCATGGTTCCGGAATCCACATAGGCTCCTATATTCACATAACTCGGCATCATGATCACACCGCTTGCTAAAAAAGCGCCGTAACGCGCCACAGCATGGGGAACCACACGAACACCAAGACTCGCATAATTTGTTTTTAAAGCCATTTTATCATGGAATTCCATAGGACCCACTTCAAACGTGCTCATCTTACGGGTAGGAAAATAAAGAATGACAGCTTTTTTCACCCAGTCATTCACCTTCCAGGAACCGTCCGTTAAAGGTTCTGCCACACGGAGGCTTCCCTTATCCAATGCCTCGATCACTTCGTTAATGGTGTTAACTGTATGTTTGTCTTTCAGTAATTCCCGGTTATTCCAGGCTGCTTCTATAATTTCCTGCATAATATTTTTAGAATGTGGGGCAAAGTAAACAAATTATTTTGGGCTTTTAAGGGATTATTTCATGATCCCTTGGGCTTGCCAGACTTGAAATTAGAAAAGGGCTTTGCTAACGCAAAGTCGCTTTTCTGTTTTCTTCCGCGCCTATAAAAACAAGTTTTTGAGGTTTCTCGAAAACAAAAAAGGTTTTGACTTTCATCAAAACCTTTTTCTTTTATTCGTGGTCCCGAAGGGATTCAAACCCCTAACCTTCTGATCCGTAGTCAGATGCTCTATTCAGTTGAGCTACGGAACCATTTTGCCCTTAAGCTGGTTACCCTGCTTTATGGGAGGGCAAATATACGATTTTTTTCTTATCCAAAAAGAATTTCAAGCAAAGAATACACTAAAAAATAATTGATTTTCGATCAAATAAGTTGGTTTTGCCCCCTATACATCCACCAAAACACCGATCCATTCCTCACACCCTCAACCAATAAAATTAAACTGTCTTTTACAAATTCTCCTTCGCAATAACCGTCCAGTCCTTATTTCCCAAACCCTTGCCGATCCATTGATCCATTTCTTTGGCTATGGCAGGAATTGCTGCAAGATGTTTGTTCGCTGCTTCTGCTTCTTCCATCATCAAACGGGTGTCTTTACGCGCCATAGCAAGTTCCCAGGATGGATTTTCAAAATCAGCAGCGAGAATCCTTTTTAATCTCGCCGGAGCGCCTGCACCTGGATTCCACTCACCGAATAAATTAACCAAATCGGAAGATGGAATATTCATGGCTTTGGCTAAAGCAAGCGTGTCTGACAATCCCGTGGTGAGAAATAATAAAAATGAATTACCCAGCAATTTTACGCCTGCCGCTCTGTTTACCTCCGGACCAAAATTTAAAAGCTTACCGGTCATTGGTGACAGTATAGGTTCCATCTTTTTAATTAATTCCTGGTCGCCTGAAACCAGCATATAACCCGTTGCATCCAAAGCATTCGAAGGACCCATGAACACAGGAGCATGCAGATAGGTAAAGCCTTGTTTTTTCCAGTATTCGGTACGTTTTGCTGCGCCTTTTGTAGACGTGGTAGTGTGATCTACAATAATTACACCGGGTGCGAATCCTGCCTTAGCTTTTTCCAACACCGCATCCACAGCCTGATCGTCAGACAAGGTCATGTGAATTCTTTCCGCACCTTTCACTGCTTCAGTTAAATCTTCAAAGGCTTTGGCGCCAAACTGCTCGAGTGCCTTGGCTTTAGCCGAAGTCCTGTTCCACACATTTACGTTTTGCCCTTTATTAAGCATTGCTTTTACGAAGTTCGATCCAAGCAAGCCAGTTCCTAAATAAGTTACCATATCTGATTTTTTGCGCTAAGATATTCATAATCTAAATGATTGTCGTGTTCTGCCCTTTACTTTGTCAATTTCAACCCATACACAGCGGCTTTTCACAATTTATCTTTGTCTCACAGAAACATTTAAACCAAAAAAATAATGAGCAAAGTAGCAATTTACCTCAATTTTATGGGCAACACCGAGACTGCCTTCAACTTTTACAAATCTGTTTTCGGAACAGATTTTTCTGCGCCCTTGATGCGTATTCGCGATATGCCTGCTGATCCAAATGGACCTAAGCTGTCAGAAGCAGACTTGAATTCTGTGATGCATGTGGCCTTGCCTATTGTTGGCGGAACAGAGATAATGGGTACCGACATGCTGGAATCCATGGGTCACAAACTTATCGTTGGTAATAATACAACGATCAGTCTTCAACTAGACTCTAAAAAAGAAGCAGACAGACTTTATGCCGCACTCTCCGAAGGGGGTTCAGATAAAGCGCCAATGACGGATCAGTTCTGGGGCTACTGGGGTTGTTGCCTGGACAGGTTTGGAATTCGCTGGATGTTTAACGTAATGAAAACAAACTAATATTCGGATAAAATCGCGCAGGCAGAAAGCTTGCGCGATTTTTACCCAGCCCTGTCTATCAATTGTAGAAAGCTTTGTTTGTAGGTCTCCGAAATGGGAATGAATTTTTCTCCAATACGGATCCTGTCCCGCTCAACAGATTCTATCTTAGCAAGAGACACCATGAAAGATTTATGGACCCGGCACAAAATGTTTGAAGGAACTTCTTCTTCCAGCCATTTGAAGGTCTGCAAGGTCATGATTCGTTTTCCCTTTGTGAAAATACTTCTGTAATCCCGCATCCCTTCAATATAAAGAACATCATCGAAAAGAATTTTCTCTAAACGGTTTTCGGTTTTAACAAAAATAAATTTTTTGTCTCCGGCGTCCCGCTTTAAAAGCTTTTGCTGTACTTTTTCAACGGCCTGAACCAAACGTTCAAAGGTATAAGGCTTTAAAAGATAATCTGTCACATCGAGTTCGTAACCTTTTAAAGCAAAGTCGGGATAAGCTGTCGCGATAATTACCTCACTATTAATTTTAGAAGTTTCTAAAAGTTGAATACCCGATAACTCTCCGAGATTTATATCCAAAAATATCAAATCCACCTTCCTGGTTTTGAGAAACACCAATGCATCCCTCGCATTGTCAAAAGATGCTAAGAGTTCTAAAAAAGGGAGTTTCTGAACATACAAGATCGTTTTCTCACGGGCCAGGGG
>JAEUTM010000107.1 GCA_016788025.1 Bacteroidia bacterium | reverse complement strand
ATTGCACCAAACATTGACACACCAAAACTCGCATACGCAAAGGTGATAAATGGTAAGGGTATGCACCTTACACCCGGAATAATTGACGAACACAGCCACATTGCGTTAACCGCCGGAGTGAATGAAGGAACCCAGGCCAGCAGTGCGGAAGTCAGGATGGGAGACGTGATCAATCCCGATGACATAAACATTTACCGTCAGCTTTCCGGCGGCGTTACAACTGCACAATTATTGCACGGATCTGCGAATCCTATTGGCGGACAAAGTGCGTTGATAAAATTAAGATGGGGACATAGCGCGGAGGATATGAAATACGAAAAAGCTGATGGTTTTATCAAATTTGCTCTGGGTGAAAACGTAAAACAAAGTAACTGGGGCGATCTCAACCGCGTGCGTTTTCCGCAGTCCCGCATGGGCGTGGAGCAAGTGTACATGGACTACTTCACAAGGGCCAGAGAGTATGACAAAAAAATGCTGACAACAGACAAAACGAAAATGCCTCGTCGCGATCTCGAACTCGAAGCCTTGGCTGAAATTCTGAACAAAAAAAGATTTATTACCTGCCACAGTTACGTGCAAAGTGAAGTGAATATGTTGATTCACGTGGCCGACAGCATGGGCTTTAAGGTGAATACCTTCACGCATATTTTAGAAGGATACAAGGTAGCTGATAAAATGAAAGTGCATGGGGCAAATGCTTCAACGTTCTCGGACTGGTGGGCTTATAAAAACGAAGTGATGGAGGCAATTCCTTACAATGCCGCTATACTTACTAAAATGGGCGTGAACTGCGCTATCAATAGTGACGACGCGGAAATGGCTCGTCGTTTAAATCAGGAAGCTGCCAAAGCAATTAAGTATGGTGGACTCACAGAGACAGAAGCTTTAAAGTTAGTGACACTGAATCCGGCCAAAATGCTGCATATCGACAATAAAGTTGGAAGTATCAAAGTGGGCAAGGTCGCCGACCTGGTTTTATGGACTGACAATCCGTTAAGTGTATATGCAAAAGTGGATAAGACAATTATCGATGGGCAGATTTATTTTGACAGAGAAGAGGATGCGAGGCTTAAAGAAAATATCAGGACTGAACGCGCAAGAATTATTGCCAAATTAATGGCCGAAAAACAAAAAGGCGCCAAGGTCAACAAAACTCAATCTAAACAACAACGTTTATACCATTGCAATACCATTGAAGGTGTTGCAGAAGAAGAAACAGGAACAAGATAACATGCAGGGAAAAAATTACATATCGGTTTTGTGTTTTGCACTGTGTTGTCTTAATTCAGTTGCGCAGAAACAGTATACACACATTGCGCTTCTTAACGGTGTCGCTCATATTGGGAATGGTCAGGTTATCGAAGGAAGCCTAATTTCTATTAACAATGGCAAAATAGAAACCGTTTCGGAAACCAAAGGCCTGCGTCTCGATTACCGTTCCTTCGACACAGTTATCGACCTTGAGGGCAAACATGTTTATCCTGCTTTGATCAACTGCAACAATGTGCTGGGTCTCCACGATGCCGAAGCGATAAGAGCCACCGTAGATTTTCACGAAGTTGGAAATATAAATCCCCACGTAAGAGCTCTCATTGCTTACAATACTGATAATTTGATTATCCCCACTATCAAAACAAACGGGGTATTGTATACACAGGCTACTCCAAGATCCGGTTTAATCAGCGGTTCTTCGTCTATCATGGCTCTGGAAGGATGGAACTGGGAAGATGCAGTGCTAAAAGCAGACGATGGAATTCATATTAATTTTCCACGGATGACCATTCACAAATGGTCTGAGGAAGAAGAAGCAGTTGCCAAAGTCACAAATAAAAAATATACAGAAGAGATGAGTCATCTCCTGAAGTTTCTCTCCGATGCCCAGGCCTATTGTTCAGGTGCAGCAGCAGAAGAGAAAAATATCCGTTTTGAAGCAATGCGCGGTGTATTTAGCGGTTCAGCAAATTTGTATATCCGTGCCGATCGTGCAAAAGATATTTTGGTTGCAATAAATGTAGTTGCTAAATATAAAATAAAGCGTCCGGTTATAGTTGGAGGTAAAGAAAGCTACAAGGTTACCGCGGATCTGCATAAAAACAATATCCCTGTAATGCTGAACCGGGTAAATGATCTTCCGGACTATGCAGACGATGATGTTGACCTGGTATACCGTTTACCGTATTTACTCCAGAAAGACTCTGTTCTTTTCTGTTTTCAAATGGAAGGCGATATGGAAGCCATGCACAGTCGTAATCTTCCGTTTAATGCAGGAGAATCGGTTGCTTACGGTTTAACTAAGGAGCAGGCACTAATGGGGATTACCTCTAACCCTGCGAAAATCCTTGGCGTGGATAAACTTATCGGCACTATTGAAGAAGGTAAAATTGCATCCCTTGTAGTTAGCACCGGAGATATTCTTGACATGAAATCGAATAATATCGTAATGGCATATATTGCAGGAAACGCGGTCAATCTCAACAACCGGCAATCAGAGCTTTATTTAAAATACAAAACCAAATACGGCATAAAATAAACATGAGCGAACATAAAATAATTGTAGGAATTACGCAGGGGGATATTAACGGAATTGGTTTGGAAGTTGCCCTAAAAACTCTTATGGAACCTGGTATCGCAGACATTTGTACGCCAGTACTTTTTAGTTCTCAGAAAACTGTTTCTTATTATCGTAAAGTCCTTGGAATCGAAGATTTTAATTTTAATCCTATTCGCGATTTTTCTCAGTTAAATACAAAAAAAGTCAATGTTTTCATTTGCTACGAGGAAGAGGTAAATATTGAGATGGGTAAATCAACGCCTACAGGAGGAAAGTATGCATTTATCTCTCTTGAGAGAGCAACGCAGGCGCTACTGGACAAACAGATCAATGTGCTGGTTACAGCCCCCATCAATAAAAACAATATTCAAAGCGAGGATTTTAAGTTTGTTGGTCATACTGAATACCTCGGAGCTAAGCTTGGTGGAGAGCCATTAATGATTTTATGTTCAGAGAATGGTTTACGCGTTGCGCTGGTAACTGGTCACCTGCCGGTTAAAGATGTCGCTTCGCACATCAGCGTAGAATCTGTGTCAAAAAAAATAAAACAACTTCATCAGTCGCTGGTCACTGATTTCGGCATCCGAAAACCCCGAATTGCAGTTCTCGGTTTGAATCCGCACGCTGGAGACAATGGGGTTATAGGCACCGAAGACAATGCCATCATTAAACAGGCCATTGAATCCACAAAACTAAATGCCATACTTTACGGGCCATATGCAGCGGATGGTTTTTTTGGGAACGGAACGTATAAACAATTTGACGGTGTTCTCGCTATGTATCACGATCAGGGATTGATTCCTTTTAAAACCATTTCTTTTAATGAAGGTGTAAATTTTACAGCGGGTTTAAGCGAAGTGAGAACAAGTCCGGATCATGGTACAGCCTATGATATTGCTGGAAAAAATATTGCAAGCGAACAATCATTTAAACAAGCTATTTATCGTGCTATCGATATTTACCGCAACAGACAACTGCAATCTGAGATCACAGAAAATCCTCTGCCTTTCGGACATTTGAAGAAAGAAAGATGAGATTTGTGACATCCCCTCTTTAGGTTTATTTCACAGGCATTCAGGGAAATGCTTAACATATTTTAACTAGCCTCAAAAGGCCTCAATTTCTCGTCATTGATATCTTTGACACACATTAAAGTTTATGGTAGACATTAAAGAAATTAACGAGCGCATTCAACGTGAAAGTGCTTTTGTTGACATGTTAAGTGTAGAGATGGATAAAGTGATCATCGGACAAAAAACGATGGTAGAGCGTCTCCTCATTGGGTTGCTGAGCAATGGCCACATTTTGTTGGAAGGTGTTCCCGGATTGGCAAAAACACTTGCTATCAATACCCTTGCAAAGTGTGTTGATGCTCAGTTCAGCCGTATTCAGTTTACGCCTGATTTGTTGCCTGCCGATTTAATTGGTACGCAGATCTACAGCCAGAAACAAGAAACCTTTTCAATCCGCAAAGGACCTATTTTTGCCAATTTTATTCTTGCCGATGAGATCAACCGTGCCCCGGCTAAAGTGCAATCTGCTCTTTTGGAGGCCATGCAGGAAAAGCAGGTAACAATCGGAGAACAAACATTTAAACTCCCAAATCCTTTTTTGGTTCTTGCAACCCAGAACCCTGTGGAGCAGGAAGGAACTTATCCGTTGCCGGAAGCGCAGATGGATCGTTTCATGTTGAAAATTGTTATCGGATATCCTACCAGGGAAGACGAGCGTAAAATCATCGCTGCTAATATTCAGCCTTCAGGTATGCCACAGGCAAATAATATTCTTACCACCGATGCTATTGTAAAAGCAAGAACTGTGGTTAAAGATGTTTACATGGACGAGAAAATCGAAAGGTATATCGTTGATATTGTATTTGCAACACGTTTTCCTAAAGAATATAAATTGCAAAAGTTTGATGGGTTAATTTCTTATGGTGGATCACCACGTGCAAGTATTAACCTGGCACTGGCTGCGAAGGCCTATGCCTTCATCAAACGTCGCGGTTATGTTATTCCTGAAGATGTGCGCGCAGTTTGCCTTGATGTTATGCGTCACCGTGTTGGTTTAACTTATGAAGCAGAAGCAGAAAATATTACCTCTGAACATATCATAACTGAAATTTTAAATACAGTTGAAGTTCCATAAAGAAGGTTGGATTTTAGGATCTAAGAAATCAGAAGTCTTAAATCTTAAATCTAGAATCTTAATTCTTAACGTAAATGGAAACATCAGAGCTTCTTAAAAAAGTACGGAAAATCGAGATAAAGACCCGGGGATTGAGCAGTCACATCTTTTCGGGAGAATATCACAGTGCGTTTAAGGGACGTGGTATGGCTTTCTCTGAAGTTCGCGAATATACTCCCGGCGACGACATTCGTTCTATTGATTGGAATGTTACCGCGCGTTTTAATACCCCATTCGTAAAGGTGTTTGAAGAGGAACGCGAGCTAAGCGTGATGTTACTGGTGGATGTAAGCGCTAGTGGCTTGTTTGGAACTCATAAACAATTCAAACAAGATCTTATTACGGAGTTGTGTGCAGTTGTTGCCTTCTCGGCATCACAAAATAACGATAAGATTGGCGTGATCTTCTTTAGCGATAAGATTGAGAAATTTATTCCTCCAAAAAAAGGAAAAACACACGTACTTCGGATCATCCGCGAATTGCTTGAGTTTAAACCCGAAAATAAAAAGACGGATCTCGAAATAGGCCTGAAATATCTCACCAGCGTTATCAAAAAGAAAAGCATCGCTTTCCTCATCAGCGATTTCATGACGGATACGAAATATAAGGACGCTTTAAAGATCGCAAATAAAAAACACGATCTTATCGCCCTTCGCATCGTCGACAAAACAGAGTCAGAATTGCCGGATATAGGGATGGTTAAGTTAATGGACAATGAGACTGGCAAGATAATCTGGGTAGATACGTCAGACAAGTCATTTCGAAAACAATTCTCAATGAATCAGAAAAAATTTGAGGATGAACTGAAAGACGTATTTAATCGCAGCGGTATCGACTCAGCGAAAATATATACACACGAAAATTACGTGAAACCATTGATGAACTTGTTTAAAAACCGCTGATTAAACCAAACCCCTTTGAACAAATTAAAATACATATTAAGTTTTGCTTTATTTCTTTTCACAGCTCTGGCTTTTTCTCAGCAGGTAAGCCTTGAGGCTGTTATCGACACTGCTAAATTAAGAATCGGGGAACAGGCCAAAGTTGACCTTTACGTGAGTTATAATGCAAACTTCAAAGATCTCAAAATTCAATGGCCGTCTATTGGCGATACCATCACATCTGATGTAAGCGTTATCTCTGTTAGTCCTATTGATACAACTTTTCCTGACAAAACAAATTCAACAAAAATTTTCCAGCATCAACAGATTATTGTAAGCGTTTACGACAGTGGATATTTTGCTTTGCCCGGATTTAAGTTCGTGTTGGACAATGATACCGCTCACCCACTATACACCAACCCCCTGCTTTTGGAGGTGCATACCGTCCCAACGGATTCCAGTGATACAAAGCTTAAAGATATTAAACCTCCGATGGAAGAGAAGTTTAATTGGAAGTGGTATTTGAGTTATGCGTATTGGGGGGGGGCCGCGCTTCTGTTAATCGCTGCAATCATCATCCTTACCCTATACTATGCAAGGAAGAAAAACCAGGTTGTAGCGGAGCCTGAAAAGCCGCGTGTGCCTGCTCATATTACAGCGCTCGCAGCGCTTGAAAAAATTAAAGCGGAGATGATCTGGAAAGAGGGCCAGGTGAAAGAATATTATTCCGCTATTTCAGAGACGGTACGTGCCTATATCGAAGACCGTTTCGGGGTTAACGCACTTGAAAGCACCACCGATGAAATTATGACAGCATTCCGTACACAGGTTGTAGACAAAGACAGTAAAGAAAAGCTACAACAACTGCTGACCTTGAGCGATCTGGTGAAATTTGCTAAAATGTTTCCAATCGAGGATGAGCATAACTTCACGCTTCAGAATGCCTTTGATTTTGTAAATGGCACAAAGCGTGAGGAAGAAATGACAATACCACAAAGCGATGTTTCGCAAAAATCCGATCAAAACACTCAGCACACGTGATAAGTTATTTCAGCGACATACAATTTGCAGAAAAGCAATGGTTCTGGCTAATGCTGGTTCTTCCGCTTATGATCGTTTGGTATATCTGGCGTCTTAAGAAAAATGAGGGAGAACTGAATTATTCTTCGTTTACACTTTTTAAAGGAATCCGGTCTTCAGCCAAAGCAAAAGCACGTCATTCTCTTTTTGCGTTGCGGTTAGTTGGTCTCGCTTTAATTATAGCTGCCTTGGCACGTCCTCAATCGAGAAGTAGCTGGAAAAACACTAAAACGGAAGGTATTGACATTGTGATCAGTCTTGACGTTTCTCTTTCTATGCTCGCTAAAGATTTTAAGCCAAATCGTATGGAGGTGGCAAAAGAAGTGATTCTTAGTTTCATTGATGCACGGCCTAACGATCGTATTGGACTGGTTTTGTTTGGTGGAGAGGTTTTTACCCAGTGTCCGCTAACCACAGATCACAAAGTGTTGAAGAATATGTTTCCGCAAATTAAAGCAGGATCGCTTGATCAGGGAACAGCAATGGGACTCGGACTTGCAGGGGCAGTATCCCGCATAAAGGACAGTAAGGCAAAAAGCAAAGTAATCATTCTTGTAAGCGATGGTGTCAACAACGTAGGTGAAATTTCGCCACTCACTGCAGGTGAACTTGCAAAAACATACGGTATTCGGGTTTATTGTATTGGTGTTGGTTCAAAAGGCAAAGCTCTTCAGCCTGTTGCTATTTATGCTCAGGGTGAATACGAATATGATTATGTTGATGTGGACGTAGATGATAAGACAATGACTCAGATTGCAGAATACACTGGTGGCCAGTATTTCAGGGCAACAAACAAAGAAAGTCTTGTGAATGTATACCAGGAAATCGATAAAATGGAGAAAACAATAGTGAGCGAAAAAAGCTTCAGCAATAAAGCAGAGCATTTTTTACCTCTGGCTCTTGCAGCTGCTATTATCCTCCTTTTGGAATTTATATTGCGTTACACGGTTTTTAAAGCGGTACCATAAATGTTTAAGTTTGAACATACGATTTATTTTTATGCATTTGCGGCTATTCCGTTGATATTTTTTCTTGTGCTATGGTATTTTGTTTCAAGAGCAAGAAAATTGAAACGAGTAGGAGACGCTGAGCTTGTTCAGAAACTTGTTCCTTATTCAAGCAAACGTAAACGCATTATAAAAGTCGTTTTATTTACACTCGGTTTTAGCAGCCTCATACTGGCCTTATGTAATTTGCAAACGGGGAGCAAACTAACAGAAGTAAAACGCGAAGGAGCGGATATTATAGTTTGTATAGACGTAAGTAATAGTATGCTTGCCCAGGACCTAAGTCCGAATCGTCTTATACGTGCAAAGTATGCCCTTGAAAAAATGATCGATATGCTCGAGGGCGATCGCCTCGGACTTGTAATTTTTGCCGGGGAAGCATACGTACAATTGCCTATTACCACAGATTACGGCGCTGCCAAAATGTTTCTGGAATCAATTGATCCAGGAATGGTGCCTATCCAGGGAACAAATATTTCAGATGCAATAAAAAAAGCCTCCGAATCTTTCAGTAACGATGAAGGTAAGAATAGAGCCATCATCCTGATTACAGATGGAGATAATCATGAGACCGAAGCGATAGATGCTGCGGAAGAGGCTTCAAAAAAAGGAATTATGATTAACACCATAGGAATAGGCTCTTTAAATGGTGTGCCGATCCCACTGATAGAGAACGGAGTTGTAAAAGGCTATCGTAAAGACAAAGAAGGACAGACCGTTATTACCAAACTGGATGCCGAACTTCTTAAAACCATTGCTGCAAAAGCTAATGGAGTATTTGTTCATGCAAGTCAGGCAGATCTTGGTCTGGATGCAGTTCTCGACAAAATTGCTCAACTTGATAAATCGCAGTTAGAGAGTAAGATGTACACAGATTATGAAGATCAATTTCAATGGTTTCTTGGACTTGCATTGATATTTTTCTTTATCGAGTTCCTTTTAAGCGAAAGAGTGAGTGAATGGTACAAAAAAATAAATTTGTTTAGCAATGCGGTTAAATAATAAATACCTGGTTTGTGGAGCTTCATTGTTGCTCGCTACCTGCGCGGGTTATGCGCAGGAAGACGCTCATACACTTTACGACGGGAATAAGCTCTATCACTCGGGTAAGATACCTGAATCATCTGCAAAATATGCAAAGGCACTCGAATTGAATCCAAACAACAGGAAAGCAAATTTTAATCTTGGCAATTCCCTGTACAAAAATGCCATGTTGATTAAAAGTGGCAATCTCACAGTGCCTTCAAATCCAGGTGTCACCCCGGATTCACTTTCTAAAATGATTTTCGATCAGGCCGCTCAGAATTTTGCTATTGTCGCAAATTCTGTGTCTGACAAGGATACATTGCATCGGGCCTGGCACAACATCGGGAATTGTTATCTTCAGAAAAAGGAATACAAACAGGCTGCCGATGCATATAAAAAATCCTTGAAGTTTGATCCAAAGGATGAAGAGACCCGGTATAACCTGGCCTATGCCCTGAAGCATCTTCCAAAAGAAAAAAAGGGTGGTGGAGGACAAAGCCAGCAGCAACAGCAGCAACAAAAGCAGGAGAAAAAAGATCAACAACAGCAACAACAACAGCAAAGTCAAATGAGTAAGGAACAGGCCGAGCAGTTGTTGAAAGCAATGATGAATTCAGAAAAGAAATTGCAGGAAAAAAGAAAGCAGAAAACTGACAATATGAACAATCGCCAGGAAAAGGACTGGTAAATACAAGATCCTTAGTTAAATTAAATTAATTGTAAAAGGTAAGAGTATTTAAAGACTAACTTGCGTAAACTATGAACCGTTTGAGATTTGCTATAAGCGTTTTGTGCTTACTGTTGTCCTTTGTGCAGGTTAAGGCTCAAAGTGTATATGCACAGGTTAGCTCAAAAAAGGTTCAGGTTGGGGTTCCTTTTGAGTACGCTGTGGTTATTTCAGTCAGCACAAACAATTTTACTCCTCCAAATCTTAAAGATTTTGATATTGTAGGCGGACCTAATCAAAGCAGTAGCGTTCAATATGTGAACGGGGCCATGAGCCAGCAGCTTATTATTTCCTATAATCTCGTAGCCAAAAGAGAGGGAAAACTAACCATTGGAGCCGCTAGTGTAAATTCTAATGGACAAAAATTCGAAACGGCTCCTGTGATTATCGAGGCTGTGAAAGGGGCGGTAAGTCCTGGTCAGGGAGGAGGAAATGAGCAGCAGGTCAATTCCAAAATAAGCGGTGGCGACCTTTTTATCCGTACTGCGGTGAGCAAATCAAAAGTGTTTTTGGGAGAACAGGTTACAATTACCCAAAAAGTTTATTGCCGTTACCAGATTATAGGATTTCAGAAATTTGCACAGCCAACTTACGATGGATTCTATTCCCAGGCCCAGGAATCTACCAGCAAAGGTCAGCTGAGTATGGAAAATGTGGATGGCGTTAATTATTATACATATGAGTTGTTTCGTACTGTAGCGATTGCAAACAAAACAGGTAAAATTGATCTTACGCCTGTCGAAGGTGATGTAGTGGTTCGGAGACAGGCAAATACCAAACCAAAGAATATTTTCGAGCAGTTCTTTGGCTCAGCGGGCTATGAGGATATCCCGGTAACAACCAGAAGCAAATCTCTTCAGGTTGAAGTCTTGCCGCTGCCGGAAGAAGGCAAGCCAGCGAGTTTTAACGGTGCAGTTGGAAGTTTTCAATGCAAGGTTCAGGTTACACGCAAAGAATTAAAAGCTAACGATGCGCTTAACTTAAAGATGACCATCAGCGGCAAAGGTAATTTAAAGCTCCTGAGCCCACCCGTTTTAAGTTTGCCTGAAGGATTTGAAACATACGAACCAAAAGCAACGGAAAACGGAACCTCCAAAACATTTGATTACCTTATTATTCCTCGTACTGAAGGCACTTACACATTAAACAATTTAGATTTCAGTTATTTTAATCTTGAAACAAAAAAGTACGTTACAATTCCCTCGGAAGACATTGTGATTCATGTGTTGCCTCCCGATCCAAACAGTCCTGGAACACAGGTTTATTCACCCCACAGCCAGGTAAAGGATATCGAGAATGACATTCGTTATATCAAAAAAGGAGATTTTGTACTTTCAAAAACAGAGTCGGAGTTTTTTAATTCCGGCGCCCATATATTCCTTTTGATTTTCCCGGTTTTTGCATTGTTTTTGGGATTATTTGTCAGGAGAAATCATATCCGCAACAACAGTAACCTGGCTTTGGTTAAGGAACGTAAAGCCGCTAAAATGGCTAAGAAGCAGTTGGCAAATGCCGAGAAACTTATGCTCGCGAATAATAAAGATGGATTCTACACCGAAATATTAGCCGCGTTAAATAATTACCTGAGTCATAAACTTAATATACCAGTGGCTGATCTTTCTAAAGAAAAAGTAAACTTAACTCTTCAGCAAAAACAGATAGACTCCGCTACTATTCAAAAGCTACTTTCTACACTCGACACTTCAGAATATGCTAAATACGCACCTGGCGCCGTTAGTGGGGATTTAAAAGCTGTATACGCAGATACAATGAGTTTAATTACAGATCTTGATCAGCAACTAAACAAAAAGGGATAATGAAAAAGCGGTTATACATAATCTTTCTTTTTACACTGGCTTTTTTGTCAGGGTTTTCCCAGGATCTAATCCAAAAAGCAGAAAAGGCTTACGATTCTAAAAAGTATACAGAGGCTATTGAAGCTTACCAGAAATTAGTAGATCAAGGCTACAAATCTTACCAGCTGTATTTTAATCTTGCAAACTCCTACTATAGGAATAACGAACTCGGAAGGGCCATTTACTATTACGAATTAGCCCGGAAGGTCGAGCCAAATGATGAGGACACGCGCATCAATCTTGGAATCGCTTCAGCTAAAACCATCGACAAGATTGATTCAAAAGAAAACTTTTTCATAAGCGCAGTGAAAACAAACGTTCTTTCTTCGTTTAGTACATCTACCTGGGCCTGGTTTACTATTATTACTTTGGCTTCTGCATCGGCTCTGTTTTTCATTTTCGTTAATTCCAGGATTTTGATGTTAAAGCGCATTTCGTTCCTTCTGAGCTGCCTTCTTTTCCTTTCCTTTTTCATTTGCTACTTCCTCGGCTATTCAGCCGTGAAAGCTCGTTATGAAAATAAATTTGCAATCGTATTGTCGCGCGAAATAAAAATCATGAACGAACCAACGGCTATGGCGAAAATGAAGTTTACACTTCATGAGGGAACAAAGATCAGGGTAATAGAGAAGAACGGAGATTGGCTCCTGATTAAGCTTGACAACGGTAACGAAGGCTGGGTAAAGGTTGCCGAGGTAGGAATAATCTAAGTAAATCTAGAAAACATGCTTTTCTGCATGATAAGATGAGCGCACCAGTGGCCCGCTTTCTACAAATCTGAAATTTTTATTCAAAGCGTATTCCCTGTACTTTTTAAAGTCATCGGGATGAACAAAACGAGCTACCGGCAAATGCTTCGGTGTAGGCTGTAAATATTGTCCAATTGTAAGCACATCACAGTTTACCGCGGCAAGGTCGTTAATTGTTTCATAAATTTCCTCTTCTGTTTCACCCAAACCCACCATTAAGCCTGATTTGGTTTTTACACCCGCTTCATCTAATCTTTTTAGTACTTCAAGACTTCTGTCGTATTTTGCCTGAATCCTGACTTGTGCGGTTAAACGTCTAACGGTCTCAATATTGTGTGAAACAATATCCGGCTGAACATCAATAATACGTTGTAAATTTTCCCATTTTCCCGCGAAATCAGGGATAAGGCATTCGAATTTTGTTTCAGGACTTATGGCTCTGATTTCCTTGATGGTTTCGGCCCAGATAATAGAACCTCCGTCTTTAAGATCATCTCTGTCAACACTTGTGATAACACAGTGTTTAACGTTCATTAATTTTACGGAGTTAGCAATTCGTTTTGGTTCATCCCAATCTGCTGGTTTTGGTTTGCCTGTCGCAACAGCACAAAACCCACAACTACGCGTACAGATATTGCCCAGAATCATAAATGTGGCTGTGCCTGCACCCCAACATTCACCCATGTTCGGGCAATTCCCACTTTCACAGATAGTGTGAAGTTTATGCTTGCTCACAATGCCGCGTACTTTCACATACTCTTCACCGGTAGGCAGTTTAACGCGTAACCAATCTGGTTTTTTTACCTTCTGAATTTCGGGGCTTAATTCCATAATCCTAATACCATTTCCTTCCAAACACAAATCCTACATGCAGAGTCACGATAAAATTTTCTGCAGGGTTATATGCCATTAAAGGCACAGCTTTTGGAAAATAATCGAGAGATACTCCTGTTTCGATGGCTCTTATCAAATTTGTAAAAGGCGCATATTCAAAACTTAAATTGAATTTCGCAGTAAGGCCAGGATAAAATTTCATTTCGGTTACGCCGTC
>JAEUTM010000103.1 GCA_016788025.1 Bacteroidia bacterium | reverse complement strand
ATCACGAAATATGATATAAGTAATCCAGTCGATTTACCTTTGTACTTTAGTGTTGGTGCGCATCCTGGATTTCGCTGTCCGTTGGAAGAACATGAGACGTTCGAAGATTATTACCTGGAATTTGATTCAGACAAATTCGATTTAAGCAGTTTGATTGAAGGGCTTCGCGATAAGACCAAAAAAACAATTAGTTTAGAAAATAAGCGCATTCCTCTCACAACAGAACTCTTTGATAATGATGCTTTAGTATTCGAGAACAAACAAATTGATTCTGTCAGTCTTTGTTCATCAAAATCAAGTCACAAAATAACAATGCAATGCCACGACTGGCCTTATTTTGGCATCTGGACTAAAAAATCATGCCGTGATTTTATCTGCCTTGAACCCTGGTATGGCATAGCCGATCGGATTGATTCCAGCCAGGAATTATCAGAAAAGGATGGAATTATTCGTTTGGAGCCAAAAAAAAGCTTCTCATGTACCTTTGATCTTGATTTTGAATAAGATTTGTTAATTTTATAGCGTTCAGCGGGTTAGTAAGACTGCGGGATGCCGAAATTTTCTTATTTTTGCGCTCCTAAATTTAAAAAAATGAACATCACCAAGAATGATATTGACAGCCTGAATGCTGAAATTACAATTTCCGTAAAGCCAGATGATTATGAAAATCGCGTGAATGAAGGCATTAAAAAAGTACAAAGACAGGCCAATATGCCTGGATTTCGTCCCGGAAAAGTTCCTGCAGGCTTAATTAAAAAGCAATACGGAACGCAGATCATGGTTGATGAGATCAACAAACTCTTAAACGATACTATTTACAAATACATCCAGGATAATCAAATCGAGATTCTTGGAAATCCTTTACCAAAAGATCAAACGTCGGTTGATTTTGAAAAACAAACTGATTTTGAGTTTGTATATCAATTAGGTCTTGCGCCAGATTTTAAAGTTGCTCTTGATAACAGTAATACGTTTACGTATAAAACTGTAAAAGTTGACGAAGAACTTGTAAATAAATACGTGAATGACGTTCGTCGTAATTATGGCAAACCCACAAATCCGGAGGTTTCGGGTGAAAAGGATGTTATTTTTGTTGACATTAATGAACTAGATGAAACTGGTGCAATTAAACCGGGTGGAATTTTCAAAAGCACAAGCATTAGTTACGAACGTACCAAAAACGAAAAAGCAAAAGCTAAATTATTAGGTCTGAAAAAGGATGACAAGGTAGTTATCAATGTAAATGACTTATATGAAAGCGCCCTTGACAAGAGTGTTTCTTTAGGTATTGACAAAGATGCCGCTGAAACCACGAATTGTAATCTTCAGCTTACTGTAAAAAACATTTCCCGTCTGGAAGACGCTGACTTGAACCAGGAGCTGTTTGACAAAGTATACGGTCCAAATAAAATAAACAGCGAAGAAGAATTCAGAAACAAAATCCGTGAAGAACTCACTTTGATGTTTAGCGCGGATTCCGAGAGATTTCTGAAAACCGAAGTGGAAAATAAACTGGTTGAGAAACTTGGTCTTAAGTTACCAGATGCTTTCCTGAAGCGTTGGTTGGCAGTAGCTAATGAGAAGCCAATTACAGAAGAAGAGATAGAAAAAGACTACGCGAACTACTCTAAAGCGATGCAATGGCGTTTGATCGAAAATAAGATCATTAAAGACAACAATATTACAGTGAACGCTGACGAAGCAAAACAAGAAGCAATTGCTTTTATTAAGAGCGAATATGCGCGTTACGGCCAAGTTCCAACTGAAGATGATCTAGAAAAAATTTCCAAAGATCTTTTAAGCAGGGAAAAAGACGCTCAGCGTATTTTCGAAAATCTTTATAGCAAGAAGGTACTTTCTTTAATTAAAGACAAATGTACGCTCCAAACTAAAGAGGTGAGTTACGACGAGTTCTTTAAGAATTAAATTGTGCTGACACTAATAAAACCCGTTTAGGATCTTCTAAACGGGTTTTTTGTTATCTGGCATTCAGGAGCCATCCACTGGGATCCATTGTCTTCTGGCCTTTCCAAATCTGAAGGTTCATGGAAGTTTTGTCTTCGTCCTCGTTGTATTGAACAACGCCTATGGGTTGTTTTACGCTTACCTTTTGTCCTGTCTTTACAAGTACGTCTTCCAGGTTACAATAAACACTAAGGTACTCCCCGTGCCTTATGATTACCAATTTTCCGCCTGTAGGAGACACTGCGATGCTTGTTACCTCACCCTCAAAAACCGCGCGCGCCTGGGTACCTTTGGTTGCACATATTTCCACACCGTTGTTGAACATCACAAACCCTTTAATCGCAGGGTGTTCATGTTCGCCGTAAGTTTCACAAATAACTCCTTTTGAAACCGGCCATGGCAGTTTTCCACGGTTGTTTGAAAAATCCTCACTCAGTGCCACTGCCTCCTCGCTTAGTTCAGGAATAGAGCTTTCTGCCTTTTCGGTTTTCGGATCATGTACCACCTTATCCCCTGTTTTGTCAGGGACTTTCTTTCCCGTTTTTGCCTTTTTCTTTGCTAACTCAGCTGCCCTTGCCTTTTCTTTTTTCGCTGCAATACGTTTTGCCTCTTCCCTGGCGGCTTCCTCAGCTTTTCGACGGATTTCTTCGGCAATTAACCTTTTGATCTCGCGCTGCAACTCAATAGCATCTTGTTTTTTCTTTTCCAGCTCATTCTTCAGGTCTTTTTCCTTTTTCTGAAGCTCCGTCAATACTTGTTCCTGTTCTTGTTTTTCGTTGCTGAGATTTTTCTTTTCTACTTGCTCGTTACCTAAAAGTTTGTTTTTTTCCTGGCGCTGAATTTTCAGTTCATTAAGTGCGGCCAATAATTGCGTTTGTGTGTTGATTATTTCAAGTGCTTGTTTTTTACGAAATTCCGAATATTGCTGAACGTATTTTAATCTGGAATATGCTTGTGTAAAATTGTCGGCTGCGAAAATAAACATCAGCACGCTGTAGGCGTCCTGATTTCTTTGGGCAAAAACAATCATTCGCGCGTATTCATTTTTAAGTTTTTCCAGGCTCGCTTTTAACTGATCTACCTGCGTCTCGTTTTGCTTAATCTCACGATTGATGTTGGAAATCTGTGCGTTTATTGTGTTGATCAGTTCCTGACGCTTCTCAAGCTTCATATTGATGTTTACCAGCGCGCCAATAGAGTTCTTTTTGTTAGCCTTTGTCTCGCTTAACATTGAGTTGATCTCCTTGATCTCATCGTTGATCCTGCGTTTTTTGTTCTCGAGCTCGCGCTTGGAATTTTTAGAATGTGTTTGAGAAAGGACCGGGCTGAAAGAATTAATACACAAAAAAACCAACAGGGTCAGAGACCACCATTTATTTTTTCTGTATTTGAATTCTGTCATACTTAGCAGGAATATTTAACGACACCTTTTGAGGTGTGTTTTTATCTATGCGAACATAGTCAATTTTTATAGTGGCGTTCTTCTGTGCCACAATATCAATATCAACATGATACGGTGCAAAAACACTGTCTTTTTGAGTAAAATCAGAATAGTTTGCAATGAATCTTCTACCTGTAGATGGTTCAACAAATTCGTTCCTTGTAATTTTATAGTTTTCGGGATTTAGTGTTAGTGTCTGAAACGCTTCCGTGGGTTCGGAAGTTCCGGCCTGGATTCTCTTAAGTCGACGTTTGCGCTCAGTGCTTAACATATAATGACAGTTTTGACGATCGGTTACAGGTTTTAATTTGGATTCTTCATCCTGAAAATCTGCACTGTTACCAAATAATACGGCTTGCAAAAGATCAAAATCGAGATCTGCATTGAGGAGGTTGTTGATGTAATTAAAATCCCCTTTGAAATACGTTTTATCGACGTAATTCACAAATTTCACAGAATCGCGGGTAACCAAAACTTTTGCCACTTGTAATCCAAGCAGGTATTGTATTGAAACCAACATAGCACTGTCTCTGCAGATGCTCACGCGGATGTCGAAACTTTCTTCTTTTTCACCTACTATTGATTGAACATTGGCTTTTGCATTTACCCAGGTGAATTTAAATTCATTCTCCTTCATATACCGGCTCAGCGCTTTGGCACTCTTATAATCCAGACGACAACGGCCGGCAAGAGAATCAACTAACGCTTGCGCAGGCTGATCTGTTTTTACGGTCTTCTGTTTATGTTTACATGAAAAAGAAAAAACTACAACAATTATCAGAAGTGGGAAAAGTATGTGATATGTGATTGTCTTCTTAATCATCCAGCTTTTTTGTCTTGATTTTAGTTTCTAGTTCGTTTGAGTTATTGCCTGCCTGTTTTGCCGCCTCCCACTGTTTCAGGGCTTCCTGTTTCTTTCCGTTCTTAAACAACGCGTCGCCATAATGTTCAAGGATTGTGCCATTCTTTGGGCCCAGGGCCGCTGCCTTCGAAAGCCAGAGTTCGGCCTCTGTGAATTTATTCTGCTGATAAAGAATCCATCCATACGTATCCATATAACTTCTATCGTTTGGCCTCAGATCATTAGCTCTTTTTGAGAGCTTTTCGGCACGATCCAAACCTTCTCTCCTTAAAGACAAATAATACGCATAATTGTTCAACACATATGTATTATCCGCATCAATCTTAAGCGCTTGTTCAAATGCCTCGTCCGACTTTTGATATTCTTTCAGATTGTAATACGCATCTCCAAGCAGGCTAAGAAAGTCCATCCGTTGCCTATTATTGTCTACCACAAATTCCATTCCATCCTTAAGGGCTCGTGCGGCCTCTTTGTACTTATAAAGTTGGGCATTTGCAATCCCATTGTATTTGTAATACTCAGGTTGATTTGGAAAAAACTCCATCGCCATAGAGCTGTGGTGTTCCAGTGAGTCGAATTGGCCCGTTTCGTAATCGATGTAAAGTAAATTGTCCCAAACCCTGAAATCTTTTCGCTCCAGGCTCGCCGCTTTGTAGTAATAAACCGCCGCTTCCTTGTTTTTTCCCTTAAGCCGCAAAAAGTCTGCGTATAATGCATTGGATTCTGTATCTCCGGGATGCGCCTGAAGCATGATCGTCGTTAGTTCCATGCCCTTACGATAAGAAACAGAATCGTTTGCTTCAGCCTTTGTATAAAACGTTCCTATGATGCTCGCTTTCGCCGCAGGCTCCAAATTGGGATTGTTAAACGCTTTTTTAAGATGTTCGTAAGCCTCGCGATCATCGCGCAAAGCGCTGTAATAATCATGAAGAGCTAGTTCCAGGGTAGGATTTTGGGGGTCCACCGCCTGAATTTTATCATACATGTTTTTTGCTTTTGCAAGATCATTCTGTTCGAGATACAGTTCGGCAAGGTATCCATAATAACGTGCTTCGTTCTTGTCCGTATCGCTTAAACGCTGAAGTTCAGCTTCAACCTCTCTCCACTTGCCCTGACTTTTTAAAAGCTTTACTTTGTTAAGAGTCAGCTGCTCATTAATGCCGTAAGTTCGTTCTATCTCCTCATATATCTTAAACGACTTATCGTATTGGTCGGTCATGGCGTACTCGATTGCCAGGTCTTCCTTAAACTCACTTTTTTCGGGAAATTTTTTTACAAGCGCTTCTCTTACCTTAATTGCCTGCAAAAATTGTTTGGTGTCTTTATAACAATCTATCAGAAGCAGTTGATACCATTCGTTGTTTTTATCTGCCTCTGCACAGAATTTTGCGTTGGAGAGCGCCAGATCCCTTACTCCAAGGAGTTTATAGATCATGGCCATTTCATATCGCACAGCAGGATCCTGGGGATTGATGTTTTTGCACTCTTCCAGTAGTTTCATGGCTTCGTGCAGGTTTCCCTTCTTTCGTTCCTGGCATGCTGTAATAAACATTGCGCCAAAGCGCGGGTCGTTTGGATTTAATTTTTCCTGAGCTGTTCGGTTAATAGGAGAAGAGCTCCCGACCGCTTTTTTACTTTTGCACGCAGTCACTGCGATTGTCAATACAACAACCGTTATGATCCGTGCAGTATGTTTAACGGTTTTAAACAATGATCTGAGTGTAGTCGCTAATGCTAATGTCTATCGCTTTTCCGTTAACCTCAGCGCCTGTTCCCAAAATGCTGTTGTCTATGTTTGCATTCCCAATCTTTACCTCTTTCTGAATGATAGAATTCTTAAGAATGCTGTTTGAAACTTTCGAGCCGGCACCAATACTAACATGCGGTCCTACAATCGAGTTGTTCAGTTCTACGTCGTCGCCAATAAAGCAGGGTTCGATCACAATGCTGTTATTGTTTTTTACATTCTTCCCCTTCAAATGCAATTTGCCTTTATCGAATTCTAAGACGCGTTGATTGGTGTAAACCGTTGCATTTTTGTTGCCACAATCAAGCCATTCGGTTACCTGCCCGGGCTTAAATTTTGTGCCCTTGGTTTTCATGTTTTCAAGTGCATTGGTCAACTGGTACTCACCTTTTTCCTTAATGTCGTTATCCAGCAGGTACTGAAGTTCTTTTTTCAGGTAATCTCCATCCTTAAAATAATAGATTCCGATTATAGCAAGGTCGCTCACAAATGAGGAAGGTTTTTCCACAAAATCAGTAATTACCCCAGCTTTATCAAGCTTCACAACGCCAAACTGACTCGGGTCCTCTATTTTTTGCACCCATATTACCCCTTCCTGCTCAGTATCCATTACAAAATCGGCTTTAAACAGTGTGTCGGCAAAAGCCACAACTGTTTTTCCCTTTATAGCGTCTTTTGCGCACATAATAGCATGCGCAGTTCCAAGTGCCTTATCCTGGTAATAAATACTTCCTTTTGCGCCTTGACTCTCTGCCACTTTAACGAGATCTTTTTCTACCTCAGCGCCAAAATCCGGGCCAATAACAAAAGCAATTTCATTAACCTTTTGTCCGCACACTTTGGTAATATCTTCTACCAGACGCTGCACAATAGGTTTGCCAGCAACCGGGATAAGAGGTTTTGCAGTGGTTAATGTATGTGGGCGCATTCTTTTACCTTTACCGGCCATTGGTATAATAATCTGCATAAATTGCTAGTTTTTAACGTCCCGCAAAAATAGCATAATTTAGTGGATGTTCCGGCGCAAAATGACCTTAAAAAAGTACTTCCTGGCCATAGTAATTCCTGAGCCGGCCTTTAGTGAGATAGAGGCTTTAAAGACCGCCTTGATGGAAAAACACGGTCTTAAAGGCGCTTTAAGAAGTCCCGCCCACATTACTCTACACCGGCCCTTTGAGTGGAAGGAAGAAAAGGAGGAGGTTTTAATTAATACCTTGACAAAATTCAACAAGCCAGAAGCATTTACAATCGAATTAAAAGATTACGATTTTTTTGAACCAAGAGTTGTTTTTATAAATGTTACTTCTAACCCAGCTATTAGTGAACTTCATTTTGAATTGAGTCGTTTTGCCAAAGAACATTTGAGGCTGTTTAATGAAGCGGAAGATCTGCGTGGATTTCACCCCCATGTAACCGTTGCTTTCAGAGACTTGAAAAAACCGAAATTCTATGAACTGCAAAGGGAGTTCTCTGAAAAGAAGTTTGAACATCGTTTTAAATACAGCGGTTTTTCTCTGCTGAAGCTGGAGAAGACCTGGAACATCCGTCATACATTTAATCTTTAATTTTTAAGAAAGTTTTGCAATAAGTGTTCGCATAGAGCGTTACTTGTCTGTAACTACTTTGCCAATGATGCGTCTTATCTCTACAAGATAATTTTCTTTTTTATTTACTAAAAAGCTTAAACTCATGAAAAATCGCATTTTCTTTGGCCTTGTTATGTTGTTAATTTTAAGTAACAAGAGTCTTTTCGCGCAAACAAATCACATCGACATTACAGCAGAAACATCGTTAATTGACCCTTCTGTCAAGAGTACTTATGAATCAGAAACCATATATGTAAATGGAGCCTTAAATCGTTACACAAAAAACAAAGAAGAAAGGCGGATTGGTTTTTTTGTAAAAAAATTAAAGTCGGAATTTAGCAGCAGCTCCGAGGAAAGTAAAAGGGAACTGATGGTTTGTGAAAAAAAGAAAAAGAAAGGGACCTTGCTTTTAGCTGTTGGCGGAACTGCAATAATTGGTTCCCTAATCGTGTTGCCGATTGCAGCACCCGTTGCATTAGGTGCCTTTATTGCAGGAATGATTCCCTATACCGCGGGCGGAATAGAAATGAATGCTTCAAAGGATCATTTGCAAAAGGCTGTTTGGCTTCACAACAGGGATGTAGTTGCAAAAAATGAGAAAAGAAGCGACAAATAAGCCGTTATAATATTTAAATCTATTCTAAATAAGCTTTTCTGCTTATTATCCGGGCCTTCCCGGGCTTTTCAATCTAGTCAATATGTATTTCCCCTTGATAAACTTGGTTCTAAACGTTTTGCTTAATACATTTGCTTTGCATTTTTTCACGCACATCTAAGTCAAAACATTATGAGTAAAAAATCTGGTTTTTTATCCTCTTCACTGGGAAAAAAGGTTGTTATGGGCTTAACGGGACTATTTCTGATCTCGTTCCTGGTAGTACACTGTTTTCTCAACTCCTTTATATTTTTTAACGATGGAGGGTTGATGTTTAATACCGGCGCGCATTTTATGGCTACTAACTGGCTCATCCGCGCAATGGAAGTAGTCCTGATGCTGGGATTAATTCTGCACATTGTGCAGGCTCTGGTACTAACACTTGAAAATAAGAAAGCGCGTCCTATCGGATACGCTCAGGTTAATGGCGCTGCAAACTCAACTTGGTATAGCCGTTCTATGGGCTTGCTCGGAACATTGCTCCTGATCTTTTTAATTATTCACTTAGCCCATTTCTGGGTAAAATCACGCTTTACCGGCTTACCCGGCGAAGATGCAAACGGCCATGAAAATCTTTACGCGGTAATGCAGGAAACTTTCAAGCACATGTGGGTTGTTGTGGTTTATTCGTTGGCTATGATTTCTTTAGCTTACCATTTAATGCATGGTTTCCAGTCCGCCTTTCAAACATTAGGTTTAAACCACAAAAAATATACTCCCATAATCAAATCTGTGGGGATGTGGTTTTCTATCATTGTTCCGATCATTTTTGCTGCAATGCCTATAGCGATGCATTTCGGAATTATAAAATAAATAAGACGTTAAATTAATATTCAACATTTCAATATATGGCTTCATCACCAAAATTAAATGCAAGAATTCCGGAAGGAGTACTGGAGAACAAATGGACAAAATACCGTTCTACCGTTCACCTGGTAAATCCGGCCAACAAACGCAGCCTTGAAGTAATCGTTGTGGGTTCGGGACTTGCCGGAGCTTCTGCTGCTGCTACATTGGCAGAAATGGGATACAAAGTAAAAGTACTTTGTTTCCAGGATTCTCCTCGTCGCGCGCATAGCATTGCCGCACAAGGTGGTATTAATGCTGCAAAGAACTATCAAAACGACGGCGACAGTGTTTACCGTTTGTTTTACGATACTATTAAGGGTGGGGATTATCGCGCCCGTGAAGCAAACGTTCATCGTCTTGCTGAAGTATCAGGAAACATTATCGACCAGTGCGTTGCGCAAGGCGTTCCTTTTGCCCGCGAATATGGCGGAACTTTAAGTAATCGTTCATTCGGCGGCACACAGGTACAACGGACATTTTATGCCGCAGGACAAACCGGTCAACAACTTTTATTAGGTGCTTACAGTGCCTTGCAACGTCAGGTTGGCATGGGTGCTGTTACTCTGCTCGCGCGACACGAAATGATGGATGTTGTAAATATCGACGGCAAATGTCGCGGTATCATTGCCCGCGATCTTATCACTGGAAAACTAGAACGTCACTTTGGTCATGCAGTATTGCTTTGTACAGGTGGTTATGGAAACGTGTTTTATCTTTCTACCAACGCCATGGGCAGTAACGTGACAGCAGCCTGGAAAGCTCATAAAAAAGGAGCATTCTTCGGAAACCCATGTTATACACAAATTCACCCTACTTGTATTCCTGTTAGTGGTGATCACCAGTCAAAACTTACTTTGATGTCGGAATCCTTACGTAATGATGGAAGAATCTGGGTTCCGAAAAAACAAGGGGACACACGTAAAGCGACCGACATTCCTGAGGAAGAAAGAGATTATTACCTGGAGCGTCGTTACCCGGCCTTCGGTAACCTTGTTCCTCGTGACGTTGCTAGCCGCGCGGCTAAGGAACGTTGTGACGCCGGTTACGGTGTAGGTGCAAGTAAAATGGCTGTATATCTTGATTTCGCTGCAAACACAGAGCGTTACGGCAAAATTGAAGCGAACAAGAAAGGTCTTCATAATGCCTCCAAAGAGGAAATTATCAAGCTTGGTAAGGAAGTAGTAAAAGAAAAATATGGTAACCTGTTTGATATGTATGCGCAGATCACAGGAGAAAATCCATACGAAGTTCCTATGCGTATTTATCCTGCGGTTCACTATACCATGGGCGGACTTTGGGTTGATTACAACCTGATGACAACTGTTCCTGGATTGTATGCATTAGGTGAAGCAAACTTCAGTGATCATGGTGCAAACCGTTTAGGCGCTTCTGCTCTGATGCAAGGTTTAGCAGACGGATACTTTGTGATTCCTTATACCATTGGTGACTATTTGTCTGAGGAAATCCGCACCAAAGCAATTCCTACCGACCATGAAGCTTTCGTAAAAGCCGAAGCAGAAGTGCAGGAACGTATCAATAAACTAATGAGTATAAAGGGAAGTAAATCTGTAGATCATTTCCACAAGCGTTTGGGTAAGATTATGTGGGATAAATGTGGTATGGCCCGTAATAAAGAAGGACTTACTTCGGCAATCTCTGAAATTCAACAATTGAAACAAGAATTCTGGAAAGATGTTCGTGTTCCCGGAGAGGCTAATGAATTTAATCCTGAGCTTGAAAAAGCACACCGTGTAGCTGACTTTATTGAGCTTGGTGAATTAATGTGCAAAGACGCTCTTCACAGGAACGAAAGTTGTGGCGGTCACTTCCGCGAAGAATACCAAACTCCGGATGGTGAAGCAAAACGTGATGATGAGAATTTCGCTTACGTTGCGGCCTGGGAATACAAGGGCGAAAGTAATTTCGAGTTGCATAAAGAAGAATTGAAATTCGAGAACATTAAACTTGCTCAAAGGAATTACGCATAACAATTGATGATTTTTTGATTTGCAGAACTTCTGATTTGCAGATCCTAAACTCAACAAATTAATAAATCAAAAATTACACGACTATGAGTCACGGAAATATGAATCTCACTTTAAAAGTGTGGAAACAAAAAAACAAAAACGAAAAAGGACGCTTCGAAACCTATGCTGCTAAAGGCATTTCGCCCGACATGTCGTTTTTGGAAATGTTTGATGTGGTAAACGAACAACTTATTAGCGAAGGAAAAGAACCGATTGCTTTTGATCATGATTGTCGCGAAGGTATTTGCGGTATGTGCAGCATGTACATCAACGGTCGTCCACATGGTCCTAAACAAGGTGTTACTACCTGTCAGCTACACATGCGTAGCTTTAAAGATGGCGATACTATTGTTGTAGAGCCTTGGCGCAGTGCTGCTTTTCCGGTAATTAAAGATCTTGCTGTTGATCGTTCTTCTTTTGACAGGATTATTGCTGCCGGAGGATTTGTATCTGTAAATACGGGTAATGCTAAAGACGCTAATAATATTCTAATCCCGAAAGATGATGCAGATGATGCTTTTAACGCTGCTGCCTGCATCGGCTGTGGTGCTTGTGTAGCGGCTTGCAAAAATGCAAGTGCTATGCTGTTTGTTTCCGCTAAAGTATCTCAATTGGCATTGTTGCCTCAGGGACAAATCGAAAAACAATCTCGTGTATTAAACATGGTAAAACAAATGGACGAGGAAGGATTCGGAAACTGTACCAATACCGGGGCTTGCGAAGCCGAGTGTCCAAAAAGCATTTCACTGGAGAATATCGCACGCATGAACAGAGAATATCTGGGTGCGAGTTTGACTTAAGAATAAATCCAGATCTAACATGAGCCTTCCTGAACGGAGGGCCTTTTTTATTCCCTTTTCAGTTCAATTCTGAAAGTTGTTCCCCTGTTTGGCTCACTATTGAAGACGTAGATTTTACCTTTATGATAGGTTTCTATAATACGCTTACACAAACTTAAGCCAAGTCCCCAACCCCTACTTTTTGTGGTATAGCCTGGTTCAAATACCGTTGTGAATTTTGATTTTGGAATTCCTTTCCCGGTATCTATGATGTTTATTTTTAATCCTTCCGGCACGCCAATCAGATCCACTGTAATCCTACCCTTTCCCTCCATAGCGTCAACAGCATTCTTACAAATATTCTCAATCACCCATTCAAATAGCGGTTTGCTCAGGTGGGCAAAGAGTTGTTCCTCGGGCAGATTTAATACATACTGAACATTTTTCGACGTTCTTTTCCTAAGGTAATCTATCGACTCGGCAAGCACCTCGTTAATGTTTTCTAAAGCGAGTGTTGGTTGTGATCCAATTTTACTGAAACGTTCCGTGATCATCACCAGGCGTTTTACATCCTGTTGCATTTCGTTTACGATATTTGCATCGACACCTTGCGACAATAAATGATCGTTCCAGGCCATGAGAGAGGAAAGCGGGGTTCCAAGCTGATGAGCCGTTTCCTTACTCATGCCAACCCAAACCTGATCTTGCTCTGCTTTACGCGCAGTGCTAAACAAGATATACGCAATAATCAAAAACAATCCAATCACACCAAACTGAACGTAAGGATAATACCGCAGTTTAGTTAACAGGTCGGATTCTGCATAAAAAATATAGTTTGTTTCCCCTTCTCCCAGATCGATGGGCACAGGCATATTTTCAGAGGCCATGGACTGAAGCATGTTTCGTAATTTTTCAGGAGTGTTGATCAGTGCGGTATCTATTCTTGTACTATGAGCGATGACGTGTCTCTTGCTTGCATCCGTAAAAATAACTCTAACCTCAGCTGTATTTACTTCAACATCTTCAAACGATTTTTTTAGTTTGTCAAATGCAAGCTGGATGTCAGAAAACACCTTACTATCATTGTAGTACAGGTAAGAATTAAAATTTTTGTAATAGTTTATCACCACAGGATCATTCTTTTCCTTCATTTTATTTAATTCCTGTCGCAAGTATGTGGTATCCCTGGATTTTATCGAATCGAGATTCCTTGAAGTCATCTCACCGTTATCATTTACAAGAATTACAGGCACCGTTGTATTCTCCTGAAGCACTCTTAACACGAAATTGATGTCGAAATTGTTATCGAAACGGTTCAATTGTTTGAAGGCTTCGGCAACGAGTTCTGCTTTTTTACGCTCTTCTTGTTTAATGGCACCAAACAACTGATTCGTGTACTTAATAAGGCTAGCGCGGCTTTGGATAGCTTTCACCCAGGTTTGGGCTTTTAGTTTTTCATCAGAGGCAATGCGTTTTACCAGATTGTGAGTATACCAGAATGATAACATCACAATCACAAGAGCAGTGGCGGCTAGGCCAAGTTTCCAACGTTGTTTTCTTGCGTAAATGTTCACCGAGCAAGCAGTTTGTGCTTAAATATAGTGAATTAAAAGTCATCTTCGTCCTCCTTCTTTTTCAATTCAAGTCCTTTTTTAGTGGGCTGAGCGTTTGGCTTTTCAAGCTCAAATTCCTGATCTGAATTTTTCTTCTTTTCCGGCAAACTGTCTTTTTTAAACAGGCCAAACTCTTCCTTTAGCACCTGTTTTAAGTTTTGTTTTTCCTTTTTTATATCAGAACCTATTTTTTCCTTTAGTCCCTTCCTGTCGTACTTGATAACCGGATTGTCTATTGTTCCGGTCATTAATATAAAAGCACTGCGTTTATTATCGTTATCTTTCTCAATCGGCCCGAATTCCGAATCCTGGCTTCTACGCTTTTTTGAAAGCAAATCGCTGATAAGAAGCTGGATGTGATAATCTATGTCGTTGTTGAAGCTATGCGTGCCCCAGACTTCAATATCCAATGCAGAATTCTTAATAGATGTTTTTGGAATCTGGATGATTTTATTTTTAATTTCAATGTTGCTTTGTAAAGACGAAAATTTTACCCGCTTCAAATCATCTAACTCAACAAAACGCGATAAACTGCCCAGGGGTTTAAAATCAATCAATTCTCCTTTCTGAATAGAAAGATTGCAATTTGCTTTTATAGAACTTAAATCGGCCACCAGATTATTATTCCAGTTTCCAGAAAAATCAACAGTCGCAGTTCCATAACCCTTTAAATTATTGTCTTCCAGGGTTTGCTGTCCAAAATTATTCAATTGAGCAAACATGGTAGAAATGTTGATGCCCTTCAAATTGCTTTGCAGTACTATCTCCAGTTTTCCCCTTGAGTTATCGGCAAATGCATTAATTTCAACATCACCCTCCATGGCATTAAACTTCATCTCGCTTATCATTGCTTTTTGTCGCTTTATCTCAATCTCCCCTGTTAGAGAGTTGGCTTCAAATTTCCCAAAGCTAAATTTCATAATTGCTGCGTTTAGCTTACAAATTAAATTGTCGGGTATTAAAGGCGTATTATTCTGGCTACCAGAAGCGTTGGAGTATCCATTCTGAAGGAAGTCCTCCATTCTTAAATTATCTGAATAAATACTGCCAATGATTGTTAGAGGATACCCTCTGTCGACAAGGTGATTAAACAAGCCTGGGATTTTTCCATTTATTTTTATCGTAGAGCTCCCTCTTTTTAAAGTAAGGTCCTTCACTTCTATTTCACGATCTCCTGCAATGAGTGAGCAGTTCCCGACCGCATAAATTTTTTCATCGTGTTTAAATTGCGCTTCAAGTCCGGAAACGTGGGCATTGAGATAAACCCTGACATTGGTTGAAAAGGTTTTATCCCTTAAATCTCTTAATAAACCTTCTGCTTCACTTGTAAAATCAAGTTTTCCTTTAATTGAATTTAAAGTGTCTATCGGCCAGAACTTCTGTATGTTTTCGAGATTTACAGAAGCCTGGGCTTTAAACTTTATAAGTGGATCGCTGAAATTCCGGACAACACAACTTCCTTTCAATTCATCTCCGCCGAGTCTTAATTCAATATTCTTCAACTCAAGGAGTGAGCTGGCGCCCGTTATTTTTAAGTGCCCTTCGATGTTTACGTTTTCTGCCGTGGTTGATTCAGGTTTATAAAAAATCTTTGCGTTCTGGATTCCAAAATCACTTTCCACCGAATAAACCTTTTTGTTGCTGTACTTTATTCTGCCTCCGGCATATAGATTTCCTGAGCTTTCATAGTCGCTGATCCTTTCCCTGTGCCGATCTGGTAAGAGAGAGAGTATTGATGAGATCTCCAGGTTGCTGGCCTTATAAGACAAGTCGAGATCTTGCAGGCTATCGCGGTATGAAAAATCGCCTTTTAAGTCAAGCTCGAGACGATTTATTCTTAAAGCGGCTTTTCTAAATTCATAGTTGTCCCCAGACACATTGAGATCGAGAGACAGTTTACAGTTTTTGTTTTTGAGATACGTTGTTTGTGCCTGCGCTATAGTGCTAACCTTTATACTTGCGTCCGTCTTGAGATCGTATTCGTTGTCGTTAAACCTTCCCGCAAAGCTTAGGCTCTCTATTTCCAGTTCTGTTTTAAAAATGTGTTTCCTATCCTTATAATTCAATCTGGTGTTTTCAATTTCCACAAGTTTCAGGTCGAAATTTACGCTGCCATTTTTATCTACATTGTTTTTATCCTTTTTCCAAAAGGTATAGTTGTTACTTCCGTTTTTAAGTACCCGTAATTTTAAAAGTCCATCTTTTAATTTTATTTTCTTAATCTGGTACTTTTTTTCCCAAATATCCTTGATGTTGAAATGCAGGTTGAGCCTTCCGGCAAACATTAAAGTATCTCTGTCCTTAATTGGCAAAGCTTCCAGCATAAGAACCTCTTTAAACTCTATGGAGCAATCGGGAAAGGTGCTGATGATTGTGAGGTCGATGTTCTTTGGATCAATACGAACTTCAGCGTCAAGATGTTTATTGAGTTCATTAATTATAGTAGACTTAACCTCATCCTGGTAGACGAAAAGAATGCCAATGAGAGAAACGATTCCCAAAAAACAAATAACTAATCCCCAAAAGAAAATTCGTAGAAGTTTTTTGAAAAAAGATCTTTTTGGTTTTATGTCTTCTGTACCAGTTTCCACAATATAAATTTGCCTTTTATTTAGGCTGTAAAGCCAGACGCGGTGGGGAAAAAATAAACAAGTGCCTTTTTATAAAAAAGGTTAAGGTTATAACCAGGCATTTGTAGCATAGTAACAGTAAAAAGTCCATAAAATGCTATATTTATGCATTAGGCCTGAGCTTCACATGGCATACCTTTCCAAAAAAACACCCTCATCCTCATATTTTCGGGATAAATACGATCGTTATGCTCCGGTTGTATGGCTCTTTGCAGTTTACCTTCTTTGTGAAATTATTGTGTATCCTTTAGGAGAGTTCCCTCTTAACGACGACTGGGCATACACCAAGGCTCTGAACACTTTTACAACACGACATGAAATAAATATCGGAACCTGGCCAGCGATGACCCTACTGAGTCAAATTTTATGGGGTTCTGTTTTTACTGAGATCTTTGGATTCTCGTTCTTTGCATTACGGTTTTCAACACTTGTCTCGTCGTTTATAGGCCTGGTGTTTTTATACAAAACTCTTCATCAACTCACTGGAGAACGAAAACTTTCATTTTTAGGTTCTACCGCTCTTCTTTTTAATCCCCTTTATTTTAACCTTAGCAACACGTTCATGACAGATGTGAATTTCAACACGTTGATGCTAATTGGTATTTACTCCTGCTTTGACTATTTCAGATTTCAAAAGAACAGTGCTCTAATTTGGATTTCAGTAGTTTCCATTCTTTTAGTTTTATTAAGACAGTATGGGATTTTACTTCCCTTCTGTTTTTTTGTTTC
>JAEUTM010000099.1 GCA_016788025.1 Bacteroidia bacterium | reverse complement strand
AAGCCTGTTTCGTCCAGGAAAAGGTTCCTGCCTTTTCGCAAACTAAACGATATGTTCTCGTTCACGCTCTTCGACAAAGCGGAAAATATTCCCGCTTCTCATTGGGATCTCGTAACCGAAAAAAAAACAACTTTTCTTGAAAGGGATTTTTTAAAAATTGTGGAACGTGGCGAACATACCAAGCTTGCCTGCAGATACGTAATTGTTTACGAGAACGAAAAGCCTTGCGGTGTTATTTATTTCCAGGTGGTGGATTTTAAGGCCGGTGTCTTTGGAAATCTCATGACTCAACAGGTTGAATCTATCAAATCCAAACGTATGAACCTGTTCGAACGTTATATCGACTCGAACAAGGAAGAAGTATTGTTGAGGCTTTTTACTTGTGGTAACAATCTTGTAAGCGGCGAATATGGATTTTTATTTTTACCAGGGATCGATCATGTTACCGCCGGAGAATTATTGGTGGAAATCACAGACTTGATTTCGAAAGAAGAGAAATTGCGTGGAACTATTTCCGCCATTCTTTTAAAAGATTTTGTTGAACCCCTGGAACCTCAATCGCTTTATATTTCCGAAAAATATTCTGAATTCCAGGTGGAGCCTAATTTAATCGTTGATATTCCGGAAGGTGTAAATTCCATAAACTCTTACATAGAACTATTTTCCAAAAAATACAGGAACAGGGCTAAAAGTATTTTTAAAAAATTCGATGGAATTGCTGTTCGGGAATTGACGCTGGACGAAATCCAACATTATGAATCGGATATTTATTCTTTATATGAGAATATTTTCGAGAATGCTAAATTCAAGCTTATTAAACTACCGAGGAATTATTTTAGCAGCGTAAAATCTACTTATCCGGACACCTTTAAAGTAAAAGGACTATTCCTTGAAGAGAAATTGGTTGCGTTTAACAGCTGTTTTTTACTTTCCGACAATTCTCTTGAAGCACATTATATCGGCTTTGATTATTCCTTAAATAATCAATTCGATCTTTATCAGAACATACTTTACATGATGATAGGGGAAGCGATTGCAAATAAACTGGGAAGAGTTAATCTTGGTAGAACAGCGGCAGAAATTAAAACAACGGTAGGAGCAAAACCTCAAAATCTTATCTGTTATATTAAAGCCCAGAATACGATTTCACGAATTATTCAAAAACCTTTTATCTCATTCCTGCAACCTGCCGAATGGACGCCGCGCAATCCATTTAAAGAAGGAGAGGCTGAAAAGATGGAAGGTAAAAATGTTTTGAAGGAGTCCTGATTAACCCAAATCAAACTTAATTCCCTGAGCTAAAGGCAAATTATCACCCCAGTTAAGTGTATTGGTTTGTCTGCGCATATAAGCTTTCCAGGCATCTGATCCGCTTTCGCGGCCACCACCTGTTTCTTTTTCGCCACCAAAAGCGCCACCAATTTCAGCACCGCTGGTACCGATGTTTACGTTAGCAATTCCGCAATCGCTGCCGTTAGCGCTCAGGAATAATTCAGCTTCTCGGATATTTAAGGTCATGATTGAACTTGATAATCCCTGAGGCACACCATTTTGAAGAGCAATCGCCTCTTCAATAGTTTTGTATTTCATTAAATAAAGGATCGGTGCAAATGTTTCATGCTGAACAATAGCCATTTCGTTTTTCGCCTCTGCAATGGCTGGTTTCACATAACAACCGCTTTCGTATCCCTTTCCTTCAAGCACTCCACCTGGTACAATAATCTTTCCACCTTCCGCTACAATACGTTCTAAAGCACTCAGGTAATTTTCTACAGCACCTTTGTCGATCAATGGTCCAACATGATTTTTCTCATCTAAAGGATCTCCAATTTTTAACTGTGCATATGCTTTTACTAAACTGTCTTTTACCTTATCGTATACTTTTTCATGAATGATCAGGCGACGGGTGGATGTACAACGCTGCCCGGCTGTTCCAACAGCTCCGAATACAGCGCCTACAATGGTCATATTAAGATCGGCATTTTCGGTAATGATAATCGCGTTGTTACCACCGAGTTCGAGGATACTTTTGCCAAAACGTTCCGCTACCGTGGTGCCGACAATTTTTCCCATGCGGGTTGATCCTGTGGCCGAGATCAAAGGAACGTTTGTATCTGCAGTTAAATATTCACCAATTTTGTAGTTTCCGTTTACAATACAAGAGATACCCTCAGGTAAATTATTTTCAGCCGCTACTTCGTTCCAAATGTGTTGACAAGCAATTGAACACAGAGGAGTTTTTTCTGAAGGTTTCCACACGCAAACATCACCGGCTATCCAGGCAAGCGCTGTATTCCAGCTCCAAACGGCAACCGGGAAATTAAACGCAGAGATAATTCCGACAATTCCCAATGGATGCCATTGTTCCATCATGCGATGTTTTGCACGTTCACTGTGCATTTGTATACCATATAACTGACGAGACTGCCCTACTGCAAAATCGCAGATATCTATCATTTCCTGTACTTCACCAAGACCTTCCTGGTAAGATTTTCCCATTTCGTAGGAAACAAGTTTTCCCAGGTCGGCTTTTTTTGCGCGTAACTTATCACCAAACTGGCGAACATATTCTCCGCGTTTAGGAGCAGGAATATTTCTCCAGAATTTAAAAGCCTCAGAAGCCGTTTTAATCACTTTCTGATAATCTTCCCTATTGGCGGTTTTTACCTTTGCAATTAATTTACCGTCAACCGGGCTATAGGATTCAAGAATTTCACCGTTCGAAAACCAGTTTTTTCCTGTTGAACATCCATCATTTATTTCCTTTAATCCTAGCGATTTTAATACGTTTTGCATACAAAAAAATTTGAAGCCCAAAGATACTAATAATTGGCTTTTGTGAGTCTCCGGCAATTGTAATTAAGTGGGAATTAAGTTAATTAATCATTAATGAAAAACAGATCGCAAATAACAGAACATTAATGTTCCCGAAAAAAACTTCATTAAGCGATAATTTTAAAAAAATGCTATACTAATTGATGGAACGGTTCTTTGCGGGGATTAAACGAAATAAAAGATGAAAAAAAATCACTGTTCCCCCTACTTTGGAACCTGGCAACCAGGATTTGTCTTAGCCATAACTATCCTGTGTTTTTGTGTATTTGAAAATACTCTGAAAGGACAAACGACTATCTATTCCACTGATTTTGGAACGGTAGCTAATATTAATCCCTCGGGATGGACATTCACAGGAAGCGGGATGAATATTAGCACAAACAATTCATCCTCGGGTTATACCGGAGCATCGGGTGGCGCGTGTTTGGGAGAGGGAAACTCAGTGACTTTTACAAATACAGCTGGAAATACTCAGACATCATCGCCTCTCGGAACATCTGAGGCAATTTTACAGATAAGTACCATAGGTTATTCAAACGTCGCTGTCTCATTTGGTATGCGCAAATCATCGTCCGGTTACAATTCAAATGCAACCTATACATTAGATTGGAGTTCGGATGGCACCAATTATACAAGCATTATATATACCGAAGCAACAGCGGGTAGTTGGGGCCTGGTTTCGGGTTCTGGGTTGACGTTGCCGGCAGGGGCAGCCAACCAGTCTACCTTATATCTGAGATGGACCTTCGTAAGAACCGGAAGCGCATCTAATTTTAAAATTGATGATGTGACTATTACCGGTAACATTCCGGTTATTGTTCCGGCAACCATTTCATTTTTCAGTAATGATACCACAGTTCTGGAAAGTGTTTCCTCAGCCAGTGTGTTTTTAAAGTTGACTTCAGCAAGCTCCGCAAGCTCAGCAATTTCAATAACAGCATCTGCTGTCTCAAGCGCATCGTCCGGAGACTACACATTAGGAGTAAGTACTGTAACATTCGCCGCTAACTCACCTCTTAACAGTACGGCCCCGGTTGTCATAAACCTAAACGATGACCTTATACCGGAAAATACGGAGTACATTATCCTCACCTTAACTAATCCTCAAAATGCAATAGCCGGGGCAACCAGCCAGTTTGCCTTTTACATAGGCGACAATGACAAAGCCGCGCCGCTGGCCTCCAATGCTCTGACTTTGAATTTGCTTTCGAGTTTTTCCAACGGCACTTCAGGTTCTAATTCTGCCGAAATTGTTGCCCATGATCCTGGCTCTCAACGTTTATTTATTGCAAACAGTATTGGGGCTAAACTGGATATCGTTGATTTTGTGAATCCTTCGAGTCCCTCTTTAATACTGTCTGTTCCTATTTCTACCTATGGAAATATTAATTCCGTAGCCGTTAAGAATGGCATCGTGGCATGCGCAATTGAGAATGGAATTAATCCGCAAGACTCAGGAAAAGTTGTATTCTTTGATGTAAACGGCGTTTATCAAAATCAGGTGAAAGTTGGTATGATGCCGGATATGATCACTTTCAATCACGCTGGAACAAAAGTTCTTACGGCAAATGAAGGGGAGCCAAACCAGGCATACACAAATGATCCCGACGGATCTATCAGTGTTATCAATATTGCAGGTGGTATATCGTCGCTCACACAAACAAACGTTTCGCATATTACATTTACCACATATAACGGACAGGAAAACACTTTGCGATCTCAAGGGATACGCATATACGGTTCAGGTGCGTCCGCGTCAAAAGATTTTGAACCGGAATACATTACGGTATCACCTGACGATTCAAAAGCCTGGGTGAGTTTGCAGGAAAATAATGCAATAGTAGAAATTGATCTTTCAACCAACGCCATCAATTATATAAAGGCTCTTGGAACAAAAAACCATGCTCTGGCAATCAATCCTATGGATATGTCAAACGTGACCCGCAGTGTTAACATCGCGAACTTCCCCGTTAAAGGGTTTTATCTTCCGGATGCTATTGCTTCTTATACCGTTGGAGGAGTGCCTTATGTTATTTCAGCGAACGAAGGAGACTCGCGGGCTTATTCCGGATTCAGCGAAGAAAAACGTATTTCTCAGGTAACGCTGGATCCTACAAAATTTCCAAACGGGAACGAATTAAAAAACAACTACCTCATCGGCCGATTAAATATCACAGACAAAAGCGGTGATATTGATAACGACGGCGACATTGACACTATCTACTCATACGGATCGCGTTCATTTTCCATCTGGAATGCAAATACCGGTGTTCAGGTTTACGACAGTAAAGATGATTTCGAACAAATTACAGCAGCAAACTCTTTTTCCGTTTTGTTTAATGCAAGCAATTCAAACAATACCAAAAAAGACCGCAGCGACGATAAGGGCCCTGAACCAGAAGGTGTGACAATTGGAACCATAGGCTCAAATACGTATGCGTTTATTGCTCTTGAAAGAGTTGGTGGGGTAATGGTATACGACGTTACTACACCAGGCGCTCCAACTTTTGTTACTTATGTAAATAACCGCACCAATTCGTCTTTAGGTCCGGATCTTGGGGCTGAAGGCATTATCTTTATTCCGCAAAGTTCCAGTCCAAATGGAATGCACATTGTTATTGCAGCTAATGAGGTGAGCAGTAGCCTTAGTATTTGGGGTATCCCGGGATGCTCTTCCCCCCTGTCTAGCAGTTTGAGCATTACTGGTGCTACACTAAACGCCTGTTCAGGCAATGCACCTGTTTTAAGTGTGGCATCGGCCACAGGAATCACGTATCAATGGACGCAAAATGGTAGTTCTATTTCGGGAGCCACAAATAATAGCCTTGCCGTTACATCTTCGGGCAACTATGCGGTATCTATTAATGGTGGAACAAATTGCGCTACAAGTTCAATTACAAAAAGCTTAACGGTAAATCCTTCCCCAACAATAAGTGTTTCCGGAAATACTGCAGTTTGCGCTGGCTCTTCTATCACACAAACTATTTCAGGAGCAAATACTTATTCGTGGAATGGAAGTGCTACAAGTTCCGTAATTACACTTACACCTTCTACTTCCGGTCAGTACACTATTGCGGCTTTAGCGAGCAACAACTGTTCGGCCTCGGTAACCCGCAGTATCATTGTTAATAATCTTCCAACTTTAACGGTTAGTCCGGCGAACACAACCATATGTTCCGGGCAAACGGCAAGTTTATCTGTTTCAGGTGCGTCAAACTACTCCTGGAGTTCAGGATCTACTGCAACAGTTTTAAATACAGCACCAACAACAAACACCTCCTACGTTGTCAGTGGAACCAACACTGCTGGTTGCAGCAATACCGCCATAGCAACAGTTTCTGTTAATGCCCTTCCATCAATAATTATTACCCCGTCTTCACAGGCAATTTGTATAGGAGCTTCGGCAACTTTTACAGGTTCAGGCGCAGCGACATATTCGTGGAACAATGGTAGCACAAACGCAATATTGCAAAACGCTACTTCTACAAACACAACATTCATATTAACCGGAACAAATTCAGCCGGATGTACTAACACAGCCTTAGCAACGGTTTCTGTAAACGCACTGCCTACCATTGTTATCTCTCCATTATCTCAATCAGTATGTGCCGGAAGTGCAGCTACTTTCACCGGTTCAGGCGCATCAAGTTATTCATGGAGCACCGGCAGTACAAATGCTGTGTTACAAAATACACCGGCCTCGAATACAACCTACGTGCTTTCGGGAACAAATACTGCGGGTTGCACTAACAGCGCTTCGGCATCTGTCGTTGTGAATCCTTTACCTGTTGTGAGTTTTTCTTTATCCACTCCGACAATTTGTGTTGGTGAAAGCGCAACCATTACGGCCACCGGAGCAAACACCTATTCGTGGGCCCTTGGTGGAACAAGTTCTACGTTGGCGGTTAATCCTTCCACCACCACCGTCTATATGATCACAGGATACAGTTCTGCTAATTGTACAACAACAGCGCAAGTGACCCAGAACGTAAATGTTTGCACAGCAATAGACAAGCAAAACGACGAGGTATCAGATTATGTTGTGTTTCCTAATCCAACCAGTAGTATTATCAAAGTTACTTTCGGTCATAACGAAGAGACAGAAATTAAAATTGTGAGCGTCGCTGGAACTGTTGTTTATCAGTATAAAAACTACATTTCAGGGTCCGAAATTAATTGCGAGCTTCTTTCCAAAGGAATTTACTTTGTGCAAGTCAATACAGTAAATAAGCAGGTATTGAAAAAGCTCATCGTAGAGTAAAGGTAAATTCTTTCTTAAACCCAATTAACCTGCGTGTAACATACACGCAGGTTTTTTTAATTGTTTGGTAATTCCCGCTTCATCAAGAGCTTAAACTGAGTTTTCAAATTTGTAAAACTCTTTTAATGAAGACCTTTTATAAAACGATTGTCCTTTCAGACATTCACCTTGGTACCAAAACCAGCAAAGCCAAAGAAGTTGTTAATTTTTTGAAGCATCACAAGTGTGAAACACTCATACTCAACGGTGATATTATTGATGGCTGGCAACTACGCAAGGGTGGCAAATGGAAAAAACAACACAGTAACTTTTTCAAGCACATCATAGGGCTCACTTCTAAAAAGAAATGTAAAATTATTTACATAAGGGGTAATCACGACGATTTTTTGGAAGAGATCATGCCTCTTAAGATCGGGAACTTCTCTATAAGAAAATATTATGTGCATTACGGGGTACACAAAAAGTATTTTGTAACGCACGGAGACATTTTCGACAACATCACAACTAAGCTGAAATGGATTGCAAAACTTGGCGATGTGGGCTATACTTTCTTACTCTGGTTGAATCATCACTATAACGCCTATCGCGAAAAGAAAGGCCTTCCTTATTACTCCTTATCACAGGTTGTTAAAGCAAAAGTAAAATCTGCGGTTTCTTTTATTTCAGACTATGAAAACGAATTGGTGAAGGTCGCCAGGGCCAGGAAGTGTCACGGGATAATATGCGGACACATCCATCAACCCGCCATAAAAGAAATTAATGGTATTGAATACCTCAATTCAGGCGACTGGGTGGAGAGTCTCACAGCTTTAGTAGAGGATGTTGAAGGGAACTGGAAGATCATACAATACCAGGAGTGGCTCGATTCACTGAATGCAAAACCGGCCCCTATTTCACAGTTCATCGTGGAAATCCTTCCGCAAGGTGTTACCATTAATCGTATATAACATGAGTAAAAAGTATATTTTAACCGTTCAGGGAGAAGGGCGTGGTCATATGACGCAAGCACTAAGCATGTACGACCTTCTGGTAGAGCAGGGACACACCGTATGCGCTGTTATTTTGGGATCAAGCGGCACCCGGGATGTTCCCAGGTTCTTTTTTGAAAAAATACAAGCGCCAATTATACAACTTCAAAGTCCAAACTTCGTATCGGACAAAAAAAATAAGAGCATCAACGTTCCTAAATCGGTTGTGCATAATTTCAGGAAATTGAAGACTTTTCGAAAGAGTTTAAAAACAATTGATGCTTTGATGAAAGAACATCAACCCGATGTAGTAATTAATTTTTTTGATTTGCTTATTGGCCTGTACTATCGTTTCTACAAACCGCAGGCGAAACTCGTATGCATAGCACATCAATATATTTACTTTCATCCTGACTTTGAATTTCCCGATGGGCACTGGTTGGACAGAGCGGCAATAAAATTTTACACGCGCTTAACGGCAACGGGCTCCTCGAAAAATCTGGGACTATCATTCTACAAAATTCATACAAATAATGAAGAGGTGGTTATTGTGCCACCATTATTGAGAAAAGAAGTGTTTTCTCTGGAAACAACGAAGGACGACTTTTATCTTGTCTACCTCGTGAACCGCGGATATTTTGAAGAAGTGCTATCCTGGCATCAGAATCACCCTGAAACTGTTGTGCACTGTTTTACAGATCAGCCAGATATTATTCATCAGAGTTACCAATTCGACACGAACAAACTTTTTGTGCATGCCATTAACGACACACTTTTTCTGGAAATGATGAGTAAGGCGAGGGGCCTTGCAAGTACAGCAGGTTTTGAAAGTGTCTGCGAAGCCATGTATCTTGGCAAACCTGTGCTTATGGTGCCTATACAGGGGCATTATGAGCAGTTTTGCAATTCCCGTGATGCCTATAAAGCTGGCGCCGGTATTTTCGCCGATAATTTTGATCTGAGTAAACTTGCAAATTTTTCCAGTACATTTGACGGCTCCAATCCCTGGTTTAAAAATTGGGTCGCGAATGCAAAACACCGCATCTACAACGAAATCTCCAGCGTCTGATATGCCGCGTAAATTATTATTCATTGTAAATCCAAATGCTGGTAAACGCATTTCGGACAGGATTATAGAAACGATTCGCAAAGAATTTCCAAAAAATCTTTATTACCAGATTGTGATCTGGCAGGATAAAGATCATTTCAGTGAAATCGAAACTATGCTTAAAACGCAGGGCTATACGGATGCGATAGCTGTGGGGGGAGATGGCACCGTAAATCATGTGGCAAAAACAATTTTGGGTACCGATATCACTCTTGGAATTGTGCCGATTGGTTCGGGTAATGGACTTGCGCGTTCTTTAGGCCTATCTATGAAACTTGATGAAGTAGTGAAACAAATTGCCGAGGGACGAAAGGCAAAAATTGATTGTGGCCTGGTTAACGGTAGGCCATTTTTTTGCACGAGTGGAATAGGCTTTGACGCGCACATAGGAAATCTTTTCGCAAGTTCGGTAAAACGTGGGCTACAGAGCTACGTGAAGATTACAATAAGAGAATTGTTTAAGTACCGTGCTAAAAATTACACCATCGAGTTTAATGGTCAGAGCATTCAGCGCAAAGCATTTTTAATGACTGTTGCAAATGCGGGACAATATGGTAATGATTTTTACATTGCACCACAGGCGAGTATGACGGATGGAAAATTCCACCTTGCAATTTTGAAGCCATTCAATGTTCTTCAGGTGGCAGGATTAATGGCAAAAATCTTAAGCAAAAAGGCCCATCTCAGTAAGCGCATAGAAACATATGTTACAGATAAGGTAAAAGTTACCCGTGCCGCTGAAGACACAATCCATTTTGACGGAGATCCGGCCATAGAAAGCAGAGAAGTTGTTTTTGAAAACAGGCACCTGGCTATCAGCGCGATAGTTGGCGAGAGATTTGACGGCTGATTATTTTTTCACAAAAGCCAGGTTACAACAGCTTAATATATTTCAAAAATTCTTGCAGCGCCGTCAACTTTTTTTCCTCGAGGCTGTAATTGATCCTTTTGGTGAGGTATTCCAGTGTAAGGGTTTTGGATAGTTTAGCCGGATCGTGTATCTCGTCTATGGCTTGTTCCGTATGATCAATGCCATATTTCAGAATAGTGTTAAACTCTTCGATAAAATTCTTCGGCAGCTTTTCAGTGCTCAGCCATGCTGCAAAAACAAAAGGAAGACCCGTAAATTTTTTCCACTCGGCCGCCAGGTCATACTCATAATTGAACTTACCATTCATGGAAAAAGTTCGGTCCCCGATTACTACCGCGGCATTATCTTCGTTTATCTGATCTTCAAACCCGGGCTTGGCCTCAAGGTAAGTAGGGTTAATATTCCAAAAAAATTTCGCAAGTACTTTGGTTAATGTAATGGAGGACTTAGACTGGTAATCGAGTGTTATGGATTTAATTTCAGCAAGTGGAACCTGGCTATACAATTTAACACTATCTACCACGCCGTCAGCTCCAATACAGTAGTCTGTTTCAATGAAGTACTTGTCGAGTTCTGGAATCAGTGCTACAGGCACCAATGCAAGATCCACCTGTCCGAATTTTAGTTTTTGGGCGCAAATACTGGGAATGTCCTCCTGCAAATCAATCCGTTCCAGTATAGAATCACGCTTTATCGCCCACTTAAAAGGCAGCGTGTTGGTGTAATTTACAATTGATATTCTTACTTTTCTTGGATCCAAGTGTGCAAAAATAAACATAAATGCTCAAATCAAATTTTTATCTTTAAACCTTAATTATGAGCGACAATAAGTATCAGTTAAGAGGCGTTTCGGCAGGCAAAGAAGACGTACATGCAGCGATTGCGAAATTGGATAAAGGATTATTTCCAAAAGCTTTTTGCAAGATCGTTCCCGATGTTTTAACGGGAAGTAAAGATCACTGTCTGGTGATGCATGCAGATGGGGCAGGAACAAAATCTTCGCTGGCATATATGTACTGGAAGGAGACCGGGGATTTGAACGTTTGGAAAGGGATTGCACAGGACGCTGTGATTATGAATGTAGACGATCTTATTTGTGTGGGCGCCACCGAGAATATTATTCTTTCGTCTACCATTGGAAGAAATAAAAATTTAATTCCCGGAGAGGTTATTTCTGCAATTATTAACGGCACAGAAGAGGTTCTTGAAAGTCTCAGGGATAATGGCATATCTATTCATTCAACGGGAGGAGAGACCGCTGATGTTGGAGATCTGGTGAGGACTATTATTGTCGACAGCACTGTAACCTGTCGTATGGCAAGGAACAGGGTAATCTCTAACGATAATATTAAAGCTGGAAATGTAATTGTTGGCCTTAGCAGTTATGGAAGAGCCACTTACGAACAGGAATATAATGGTGGGATGGGCAGTAATGGATTAACCAGCGCCCGTCACGATGTTTTTAATAAATCCCTGATCAAAAAATATCCTGAAAGTTACGATCAGGCTTTACCTGAAAACGTGGTGTACACGGGTGGACTAAATCTTCAGGACAAAGTGGAAGTTTCTTACACCGATCCCTCAGGAAAAATAGTAAGTGAAAAAATTGACGCTGCAAAACTTGTGCTTTCACCAACGCGCACGTATGCTCCTGTCATTAAGCAGGTGATTTCGGAACTGGGTGGGGCCAATATTCATGGCATTGTGCACTGCAGCGGCGGCGCGCAAACCAAAGTATTGCATTTTATAGATGATGGACTGCATATAGTTAAGGACAACCTTTTCGAAATTCCACCATTGTTTAAGACCATACAGGAACAGAGTCATACTGATTCTAAAGAAATGTATAAGGTGTTTAACATGGGTCACCGCATGGAGCTCTATCTTGATGAAAAACAATCTGACAAAGTAATACAAATCAGCAGATCATTTAATATTGATGCGAAGATTATCGGCCGCGTAGAAAAAGGAACTGGTAAAAAGGTTACAGTGAAGTCTTCACTCGGAACATTCGAATATTAATTCAGAAGCACACAGCTCAATTTATTCCCCTGAGTTAGGATAAGATATTTTTTGTTGTCGTTGAACAGGTTGCTGATAAATGGCATGCAACTTGCTTTCAAGGTCTTCGAATTTTGTTTTTGAAGATCGAATAGAATTAGCTGATCCTCGCCCTCGGCCAAAGCATATACCACAGAATGGCTTTCGTCGTTAAATATATTCGCTGATTTTAAATCCACCTGCGAGGTTTTTTCAAAAAGCAGGTGCCCCGAGAAGTCAAAGGCATATATATCACGTCCTTTTGCTAACAATAGATCCGTACTCCTGTTATCGTCTATCGCGGAGTATACTACTGAACTATTTTCCAGATCGGCCACAAGTTTTGAAATTTCCTTTTTATCGTCAAAAGAGATTTTATTTACAATTCCGTTTTTGTCATCCACATAAATTAGGCGTGTGGTAGAAACGGAATTTCCGGCGTCAATATAAAAAGCTTTGCAATTGGCAACTGTTCTGTTTCTGAGACCTATCCGGCCAAGGCCTTTACGGCTGAATGTATAAATTTTTCCTTCCTTATCCAGTGCAACGAGATAATCGCTCGCGCCTACAGTGATGTATTGAATTGGGAGTTGCACTGCATCATCTGTTCTGACAATGGTAAATTTCTCCTGCTTTTCACCGTGTATGTTGTAGTTGTAAATATTTTTATTTTCACAGGCAATAAATAGCCTGTATTCTTTGTCCTTGTCATAGTCAAACACCGAAAGTGTGTTGCTTGCTTCTTCTGGTAGTTTTATGGGATAATTTTCAACGTAATTTCCATTGCGATCAATTAAATGTAAATAACGTTTACCACTAAATAACATTTGATATTTATTCTTTTTATAAATATCAACCACGTAGATTTCCGAGAGAATTTTTTCGTTCAGCTTTTTTTTCCAGACAACTGTTCCTTTCGCATTTATAAGGTACAGAACATTATTTTCATCCTGTATTAGAATCTCATTCTCTCCGTTAACATGATTAACAAAGCCAGCGGCCGTTTGCCTGGAAATAGTGTCCAGTTGAAGCGTCCATAAAACATTTTGTTGTTTGGTGCGTTTTTCCGATTCATTTAATAAATGAAAGCGGAACTTGAACTGGTTTTTATCCCAGGAATATGATAATAACAAGTGCCTGAAATTCTCAAAAGCTCTTTCTCCTGGCTCTTTTGAGAAATCAAAATATGTAGTGCGGTTCTTATATTGTTCGGGAGAACAGTACACAAGAAAATTGAAGTCGTCGCTAAAATGCTGGTTTTTGTAAAGCATGAAACTCTCATTTAAGGCCATAGAATTGCCATTTTTCAGTTCATTCAGTACTTCCGACAGTTCAGCGTAGCTTTTTGAAAAATAAAGATGTGAATTCCACAACGCGGCATAAGCGCAGTCAACCTCCGAAAAAGGTAAAAACAGCCCCGGAGCGTTGTTGATCTGGAAAATCGAAGGCTTATTTTCCGTTAGAATGGTATCGCTCAGTTGTTGTAGATGTTCTAACGCTTTAACGGTATCTTGTAAATCAATGCACACTAGCTTCGCACCGGAAGTGTTGGTGGCTAGCTCCATAAAATGATTTCCAGTGTTGGCGTAAAATTCATTTCGGAGGTTAAAAAGCGCTTCCCGGTTTTTTGTCTCCCAGAAATCGTTTGGTGCTTCTGTGGTTTTGATTTTTTCTTTCAGACGCGGAAGAGAACTGAATCCATAGGCTTTAAACCAGATTGTTCCATTGGGTAAAACAGGAACAAGCAAGTCGCAGGGTTGTGCCTCCTGGTCTTTAAAGGTGGATAGAAGGTCGCTGCTGTCAGGACTTGCGTATCCGTTTATCTTAAGTTGAGAGGGAAGGATCTCAACAGAGCCCGAAGAATAGCCATGTTCATTACCAAGGCACAAATCAAGACGTTTTCGAGCTTTGCTTTTGGCATACAGATCTTGATTTATAAATATGGAGCAAGAGTTATTCTCGTTCAAACCTGGAAGTCCCTTGAAAGAAGGGTTGTTCTCAAGCTTTTGAATTTTTGAATTCAGAGCTTTTTCCAGAAGAAGTTCGTTGTCCGAAAGCAAGACGACCCCATCCTGTAACGCAAAGAAATATTCATGTTTACCGGATATTTTAAAAGAAAAACGGTTCGCTTTGACACTTGTACTTTTGAGGACCTCCGCAAGCATGTTCTGGATATCTTCCTGTTCGCCCAGCTGGCGGATATTGAAGGTAAATAACCAGGATTGAGGGTTTTCAAAATAAGCAAAATGAACCAGCGTTTTGTCCAGTTCTTTTTTTAAATTTTCATGGGAATTGATAATCGAATCGAAGTCCTGAAGCCTCTCAAATAAGGTGTTGATCTCGCCAAATAATTTCAGTTTATCGGCAATCAAACTTCGTTCATTTATCCTCGTATTCAGATCTGCAAAATTGGAAGTGTTGAGGTAAACAAGACAGCTGTCAGGAATTACAGAAAGCGCATTTAACTGGGGGCGCTTGTTGTTTTTAAGTTCCAGGTATGCATATATACCAATGCCAAGAGCAGCGGCAACAAACAGCCAGAATAAAATTGTTTTTACACGAGACACTATTTAAAGTTAGGACTAAAAGAAATGGCCATCCTGGATTTATAACGGATTTATTAAAAGTCCACTGTTGGAATGTTATTTGTGGTTTAGAATAGATTATTTTAAACCATAAGTAAGGGCAAGAATTTTCCCATTGGAGAATCGCTCCGTTTCTGAGGCCGAATGAATCTCAGAATTCCAGTTCTAATTGAGAAGGTAAAAGCTGGTAGCTTAGCCTGTGATGTTCAGTCACCCCAAACGCTCTGATTGCATCGCGATGGGCTGTTGTAGGATATCCCATATTGCTATCCC
>JAEUTM010000056.1 GCA_016788025.1 Bacteroidia bacterium | reverse complement strand
ATCTTCATCTTCTTTAAACGAACATAAGCCGATAATGATGGCAAAAAGGACAGTGCCAAGTACAAAATAAAAAAGTTGTTTTGTCCACAATGTTGCGTTCATCTTAATTGCCTCTTGCAGCGTAGAACTGGTTGAATTCGTTGATGGTCTGAACAACCTTATCCTTGTTAAAATCATATTTATCCAGGTCGGACCAGAGCATTGGCTGATCCTGGAAATAAGGCTTCAGGGCCTTTTTATAAAACTTGTGCGATACTTTAGCGGGCTCTCCCAGCGCCGATTTTTCACCTTCTGCAAAGGTATCGCGGATAAAGTATTCGGATTCAATTGCCGGGTAACCGTTTATCTTTCCGTTATGCTGGTATTCATAAAAACGTAGTCGGCCCATCGTCAGTCTTTCTGCATAGAGTTTTTGACTTCCATCATTAATCCGCACAAAATCCCTGCCATCAAAACCATAAGCACGAATTTGCGCGACTTTCATCACTTTGGGCCTTTTGGTTTTCCCGGCGATAAATGCAAACTGCCTGTAAAATTCTGTAGGATCCTCCGGGTTAATCTGGATTTGACATTTCACCGTATCGTTCTTCAAATTAATGTAATAGCCAGGTGCAAACACAGCAGCCATTTTCGGCTTTCGATTCGGCTGTGAAAATAAACTCAGTGTTGTGAGGCCAAGAAATAATAGCATTACTGTTCTCATGACATAGATTTTAGATTTCATTTGCAATTTAGAAAGGAATGAACCCGTGACCGCTGACAATTGTCAACGTTCTCAGATAAGCCGTTGTTTTTACAATATTTTAAGAGACGTTGAAGAATGTACTTTCTTTTTTCTTGATTTTATGCAAGCCGGATGTCATCCCACCCTGCGGAAGTAATGAGCGTTAAAAAATAACAGAGCTTTCTGCTAAAAAAGAAAACTAATATTCCCCGAAAAGCCTCGTCCAAACCTCGGTACCTGCCCAATATCCAAATGCTCGCGATAACGCACATCAAAAATATTCTCACAGGCTGCTGTTGCCTGTAAAATACAATTGCGCATCCTGAAATTTCTGGAAACCCTGAAATTAAAAAGATGATAATCCGGGGTAGCCCTGTCTCCATAATCAGGATTGATCCTGTTCTGCGTCGCAGCATAATCATACTCCAATTGCATTTGGGTAAGTTTGATCTTACACCTCAATGCCTGTTGCAATTTAAAAGGCGGCACCAGGGGCAAAGGGGCTCCGGTATTGGTAATTGCATAAACATATTTACCTGTTCCCATGTAGGTGAACCGATCGTTGATGTTGTATTTCAGAGTGAGTTCCGTTCCCCTGCTGCTGGCATACAAAATATTAGTGTAGGTTTTTAGACCTAAAGCTCCTGGTGTCATGGCGCCCGCATTGCTCATCCGGTACGCGTAAATATAATCGTAGGTCTGGTGATAAAATACATTCGCTGAGCATTCCAGTTTTTTATGCGCATAACGCAACGTAAATTCAGACTGGACAGATCTTTCAGGACTCAGGTCCATGTTCCCCACATAATCGTACAGATCCTGCCTGTTAAACAAATAATAACCATAACGTTCGTTGCTGGTAGGCAAACGTTCGCCATATCCTACACTCAGCTGAGCCAGTAATCGTTCACCAAAAAATTTACCGTAGCGGATATTTCCGTTCTTCAGGAGATCCTGTTTTGTTTCTGTAATGTCTTTATTAAACACGGCCCATTGTTTTACACCAGGCCCCTCGAATCCATACTGACGTGTAACATCCAAGCGGGCATTCAGATCCAGTTGTTGTTTGTGCTTAAAAGAAAAGTGTTTCTTCATGGCAAGTCCCAGATCTGAAAGAGCATTTTCGGGCAGGGTTTGCAGGTACATGGTAGGTTCACCAATAGGATACATCACCATATCGGCGCGTGTTTCGGTATGATGGTAGTCTACTCTAAGGTTAAAACCTTTTCGTGTGGAGAGATTATCATAAAAACCGTAGGTGCTGCTCCAGCCCGGCATATCCATATGCATGAGAACGTCCTCGCGGTGTGTATCATCCATCTGGTGATAGATAGAATTATAATACACCTTCAGTTCATTGGCTTCCAGTCTTTTTCCCTTAAATGCCCGCTGATGTTTTAAAGACATGATCTGGGCCGTGGCTTTACCAACGTCCATAGGCAAAGCAGGGTATCCAATGTTTTTACCCCAATCGCCCAGATAATTTATTTTTATGCTTTGTAAAGAATCAAAACGATAGGCCATT
>JAEUTM010000044.1 GCA_016788025.1 Bacteroidia bacterium | reverse complement strand
GCTTCGCCGGTTACAGCCATCCTGGAACCTCTTTTTATTGCCTTGAGTGCCGTGTCATTCACGGTTTCCTACTACAACCTTTACGTTATTCCTAAAATAACAGCCTGTGGTACTGGAAATGACTGCGCTTGCGGACCGGATGCTGCGACAAAGAAGAAGGTAAATTTCTCCAGGCTTATATTCTGGTTGGGAATTGTGTTGAGTATCGGCTTCATTAGTTATTTCGAATACTCAAAGTATAGCAGCGCGGCATCTATCGAAGCGTGCTCCCCGTCAGGCTGTGGGGAAACTGCAAGCACAGAATGTTCAGCGCTTTCAGATTCTACATGCTGTACCTCTGATACGACTGCTGAATGTTCATCAAGCGCAGAAGGCGAAGCTTGTTGCTCTGAAGGTACTGAGCCGTCGACAACTTCAACTATTACCTGTCCTAAATGTGGATTTAAAAAATCAGAAATCATGCCAACAGGAACTTGTAAGTTAAAATATAACTGTACGAATTGCAGGGCAGAATTTCTTCCTAAGAATGGAGACTGTTGTGTGTTTTGCTCCTATGGCGATCATAAATGTCCATCGAAACAGGCTATTCATAACCAATGAAAGAATTATAGCAGCGGAGTTTGACGAGTGCGATGTATACAAAGGATTTTGCAGGGAGCTTATAATACAATAATTAACATGAATACAATTAAAACAGAACAAGCCTGGCATGACTATCGAAAAGAACTGCGAGTATTTATCTTGTCAAGGGTAAAGGACTTGGATGAGGCCGACGATATTTTGCAGGAGGTTTTCTTAAAAGTTCATTTGCATCTTGCCGATCTGAAAGAAGAGTCGAGATTAAAATCCTGGATCTACCAAATTACCAGGAATACCATCCAGGATTATTTTAGAAAAAAACGCTTTTCATTAAACATTGAAGAGATTGAATTATCGGGAGAGAGTGAAACCAGGAGTGACACAGTGCTCAATAATTGTATCGCGCCATTCATTGGGCAACTTCCCGGAAAATACAGGGAGGCATTGGTTCTTTCAGATTTGAAGAGAATGAACCAGAAGAATCTTGCACAGAAACTTAGCATGTCATATTCCGGGTTAAAGAGCAGAGTTCAACGCGCCAGGCAACTTTTACATACTTATTTAACGGACTGTTGCGATATTAAGGCTGATAAGTACGGCAATATTGTTTCCCAGGTTCCAAAAGGAAAATGCATATGCGACACATGCTAACAAATAAACAGCACCGGCACTTATTTCAGGCCGGTGCTTGTTTGATTACCAATTTTAGTTGCAGCTACCGCCACAGCAAAGAGGTGCCATTGGGCCACCACAACAACTAGTGTTGTCGCAGCATCCAGGATCTTTTGATTCGTTCATGACCTATTATTTTTTAAGTTACAGTTAATATCAACTGCATAATATAGACGCAGCATATTATAAAAAGACGCAAGGAATTAATAATTTTAAAAAATGATTCGAATTGCCACACCTAACGACGCCCAGAGAATCGCTGAAATCTACAATTATTACATTACTAATACCACTGTTACTTTTGAAGAGGAGCCGGTGTCTGCTGAAATTATGAAGGAGCGTATTTCCGAAGTACAGCAAGAATACCCATGGTTGGTTTACGAGAAGGAGGGGAGGGTAGTGGCTTATGCTTATGCGGGCGCCTGGAAATCGCGCTGTGCCTACCGTTATTCTGTGGAGACCTCCGTTTATCTCGAACATGGCCTGGCAGGCAAAGGTATTGGTTCCGAGTTATACAAAGAACTACTCTCGCACCTCCAAGGTTTAAATCTGCACGGTATAATAGGAGGGATAGCCCTACCAAACGAGGCTTGTATTGCTTTACACGAAAAATTTGGTTTCGAGAAAGTAGCTCATTTTAAGGAAGTAGGCCATAAATTCAACAAATGGATTGATGTGACTTATTACGAGAAGATTCTGTGAACCCTGATCTCAGACTAAAGCAAATACAATCTATTTAATTACTTTAGAACAATGGATGGGTTAAAAAATATTTTTCTAAGTCTTTTAAGTTTGTTCGCAGTTATGGTTTCAGGTTGTTCCCACAAAGAAGATCCTGCGAAGCGGGTAAAGGTATATTCAGAAAAACGAGAAGCTGTGTTAAATCAATTACACAACGAGATTAACCGCGTTTATGGCTTTGTAAATGGAGTTCCGCGTGTAAATTCCGGACCATGCGGCCGTTTTGCGCGGGACTTCCGTGAGCAATGGAATAGTATGTTCGATCAAAAGATCAATATTGTATTTGCGATGAAACCGGATACAAGTCTTTGTTATCACGTACTGGTGAAGTTACCCGATGGCAGATATTATGACGGGGGCAATGGTGTTATAACAGGTGCTGTGCTTCACCGGCAGTTTCTTGAAGGAGGGCTTTGGCTTAACGAAATGAAGAACTTTAACTACGACACTCTCGACAAATGGTCTTATAGTCTTAAACGCAAATACAAGAGGTGTACAAATTATTCGGATGATACAACGAATCGTATTATTAGAAGATATTTGCAGGAATTGACAAAATACTAGATCGAGTCATTCAGTCTTCCGTCTCTGGCCTGGTTGTGATTTGCTTTCAAATTCTGATCTTTGATCTATTGATAAAAACTTGGCGTAAAAGGAGAATTTAAGAAAGACGGTTGTGATTTGCTTTCAAATTCTGATCTTTGATCTATTGATAAAAACTATTCTATCCATTGAACTACGGTGCCAATCGTTGTGATTTGCTTTCAAATTCTGATCTTTGATCTATTGATAAAAACACCAAATGAAAAAAGAAAAATTAACCCCGGGTTGTGATTTGCTTTCAAATTCTGATCTTTGATCTAT
>JAEUTM010000037.1 GCA_016788025.1 Bacteroidia bacterium | reverse complement strand
TTAAACCGCCAGTTTCTTATAACGCGGGCGTTTTGGTTCTATGTTCCCAAGACGTTTTTTACGATTTTCTTCGTACTCGCTATAACCTCCTTCAAACCAATACACAGAGCTATCTCCTTCAAAGGCCAGGATATGCGTACACACCCTGTCGAGGAACCATCTGTCGTGGCTGATGATGACTGCGCAACCGGCAAAATTCTCGAGACCTTCTTCCAGGGCGCGGAGCGTGTTAACATCCAGGTCATTGGTAGGCTCGTCAAGAAGCAATACGTTACCTTCTTCTTTTAGTGCCATAGCTAAGTGCAAACGGTTGCGCTCTCCACCAGACAATACACTTACTTTTTTACCCTGGTCGCTTCCGTTAAAGTTGAAGCGCGAAATGTACGCCCGTGAGTTCATGGGCCTTCCGCCCATCATCAAATTATCCAAGCCTCCGCTAATCACGTCATAAACCGTTTTATTCGGATCCAGTTCTTTATGGTTCTGATCTACATAACTAACTTTTACAGTTGGTCCCACTTTAAACTCTCCTGAGGTAGGTTTCTCTTCACCCATGATCATGCGGAATAAAGTAGTTTTACCTGCACCATTTGGTCCAATAATTCCCACAATTCCAGCAGGCGGTAATTTAAAATTCAAATGTTCGTAAAGCAATCTGTTACCAAAAGCTTTTGAAACCTCTATAGCATCGATAACTTCGTTACCCAAACGAGGACCATTTGGAATAAAGATCTCAAGGTTCTCTTCTTTCGTTTTCACGTCCTCTCCCAACATTTTCTCGTAATTGTTTAAACGTGCTTTTTGTTTTACGCCACGTCCTTTCACACCCTGACGGATCCAGTCCAACTCACGGGCCAAGGTTTTCTGACGTTTGCTTTCGGTTTTTTCTTCCTGTTTCAAACGCGCTCCTTTTTGTTCGAGCCAGCTGCTGTAATTTCCTTTCCACGGAATACCTTCTCCCCTGTCCAGTTCAAGAATCCATCCCGCAACGTTATCTAAGAAATAACGATCGTGGGTTACAGCTATAATCGTTCCTTTGTATTGTTGTAAATGCTGTTCTAACCAATCAACGCTTTCAGCGTCCAAGTGGTTGGTAGGCTCATCAAGTAATAAAATATCCGGTTCCTGCAGTAACAAACGGCAAAGTGCCACACGGCGGCGTTCACCACCGGAGAGTACTTTTACAGAGGCGTCGGGCTCAGGACAACGTAAAGCGTCCATCGAACGTTCCAGGCGACTATCGAGATTCCAGAGATCGTGCTGATCAATAAGTTCCTGGAGCTGGGACTGGCGGTTGATGAGTTTGTCCATTTTATCAGGATCATTCAGCACATCTTCATCACCGAATTTGTTATTTACTTCTTCATACTCTTTAAGAACGTCCACATATTTCTGAACACCTTCTCTTACGATCTCAATGACTGTTTTTGTTTCATCCAGTTTAGGTTCCTGTTCGAGAAGACCAATGCTATATCCAGGCGATTGGTGGATCTCGCCGATATAATCCTTGTCCAACCCTGCCATAATACGCAACAATGTGGATTTCCCTGAGCCATTTAAACCCAATACGCCTATTTTGGCACCATAATAAAATGAGATATAAATATCTTTTAAAACTTGTTTTTGCGGCGGATGTATCTTTGATACATTGACCATGCTGAAAATGATCTGGCGCCCTTCCGGAGTTGCTGACATAACAAAAAAAATTAGAATTAAAGAGTCGTTTAAAATTTATCTGATTTCTTTGGTATAAATTTCAAACAGGCTCTAAAGTTAATGATTTGTTTATTAACTACAGTAAAGGCGCAGGCTACAATTCGAAGTTTATTTTTCTAAAAACCGCAATTCCCTAAAATGCAAACAGGTTTAATATTGCTATATTTAACCATTGGCATGAGCACGAATACCTACTCTATCAGTAAAACATCCTTTATAAAGTTTGAACAGTGTTCTAAAGCCTTTTTCCTCTATAAAAATTACCCCTATCTCCGCGACAAATTAAGCATTGATAAACAGATTACGTTTAAACGGGGACATGATGTTGGTTTACTGGCGCAACAACTTTTCCCCGGTGGTATAGATGTTTCAAGAGATTTAAAGAACCTTCCTGAAGTAGCCGAGGCCACACAGAAACTCATCAGCGAGGCTGCACCTGTAATTTACGAGGCCACTTTTATTTACAAGGAAACACTCATCATGGTTGACATCCTTGTGCTGGAGAACGGCGTTTACAATGCTTATGAAGTAAAAAGCTCAATCAAGGTTTCCGATACGTATTATAAAGATGCTTGCCTCCAATACTATGTACTTAAAAACTCCCTGAACAATTTCGACGATTTATTTTTAGTAACCATAAATCCCGATTACGTTTTGGAAGATGAACTTGACGTAAAAAAACTCTTCCGAAAAAGAAGTGTAAAAAAACGTGCAGAGGAAAATATAGCTTACTTTGATCACAGGGTTAGTGAGGCATTAATGGTTCTGGAGCAAAACACTATACCAAACACACCCATCGGCAAACAGTGTTTTAAACCCTACCAATGCGACTTTTTTGGTACCTGCTGGAAAGACCTGGTTACAGAAAACAGTGTACTTAATCTCCCCCAGGTAGATCGCGGCCTTCTCTTCGACTGGTTTTCGTCTGGTATTAAAACCATTTCTCAGTTAAACGATGACTTAATAGAGAAAGAGAATGTAAAAAAAATTAAGAACGCCATCCTCACCAACAGCGAGATACGCGATGCTGAAAGGATAAACCATTTTATTTCGAAAATTACAGAGCCGGTTGCCTCCATGGACATGGAGATCTGGAATCCGGCTGTTCCGCAGTTAAAAGGCACAAAACCTTTTGAACAGATTCCTTTTTTGGTTTGTTTTTACGATGGAAACACGCGGTACTTTTTTACAGACCAGCAAACAGACAAACGCAAAGAGTTTGGAGAAAAACTTATAGAATTTTCGAAAGATTATAAAACCATACTGGTGTACGACAAAACAATGGAAGTGGCTGTGATTAATACATTGATCCAGTTATATCCTGAACTAAAACCAGAATTAGACATACTAAAAACCAAGATGCTGGATGTTTTCGAACTGTTTTTGAATTTATCGTATTACCATCCGGGCTTTGGCAGTAATGTATCTCTGAAAGTGGTTTCTGCAACTTTACTTAATGATGTTGCTTATTCTAAGATTAACTCAGGGCTTGAGGCCATGGCTTATTACGGGCAATATCGTATTTCTGAAAACGAACTGGAACGGAGCACTATTTTCCAGGACCTGGTGGACTATTGCAGTACGGATACTGAAGCCACCTTTAAACTTGCAAGATTTTTGCAAAAGTAAGGGCATAAAAAAACCCCCAACTGTTCGTCAAGGGCTTTCTCATCAATTCTAAATTGACTAGTGTTTTTTACCACCTTTTTTAGAAGCAGCAGCAACAGAATCAGCCATACGAGTTGAGTCAGCCATTCTTTTAGCGTTAGCTTCAGCAGCCATTTTCTCAGCTTCAGCAGCAGCAGCAGCGATAGAATCTTGCTTAGCTTGTTCAACAGCAGCAATAGAATCTTGTTTCGCTTGTTCGCGTTTTTCGATTTCTTCTTTAGAAGGACCGCAAGCTACAAATGCAGTTGTCATAGCAGCAACAGCAACGATTGATAATACTTTTTTCATTTTTTGTAAAGTTTATTTTTTATAATTTGGGGACAAAAATACACCTTTTTTAACTCAAAATACAAAAAAACACAAATTTAGCTTGATTTTTTTTAACATTTCATTTGTTAATCAAAATGCTTCGAAGAAATAGAG
>JAEUTM010000014.1 GCA_016788025.1 Bacteroidia bacterium | reverse complement strand
ACAATTCTCGAAAAACCTGAGTCCCTGTCACAAAGTGATTCCATCGTTGCGCCTTGCGCTGATGATCTTTCCGGCAAAACGCTGAAAAAATATCCGGTTTTGGCTAAAATGACGATTCAAAAACGAAAAGTTATTGGTGAGGAAGGCAAGTACATTTTTTACAAATACGTGGATTACTAAAATCCCGAACCGCTGGCCGCTGATTTCTGGCCCAAAGGCCGGAGAATGGGTTTAATTCGTTAAATTCGTGGCTTAATTCAGCAGGATGCAACTCATCGACGGTAAAAAAATATCCCAGGAAATCCAGGAAGAAATTGCTTCAGAAGTAAAAAATTTGCTTGCAAAAGGTATGAAACAACCTCATCTGGCTGCTGTATTAGTTGGTAACGACGGGGGAAGCGAAACTTACGTAGCAAGTAAAATTAAAACCTGTGAAAAAGTTGGATTTAAATCAACTCTTGTTCGACTGCCGGAAACCGTTACAGAACAAGAACTTCTGAAAACCGTTCACGATCTAAATAATAATAAAGATGTAGATGGTTTTATTGTTCAATTACCACTGCCGAAACACATCAACGAGCATCATATCATAGAAGCCATAGACCCTAAAAAAGATGTAGACGGTTTCCATCCTATTAATGTGGGACGCATGGTGTTGAATTTACCGACATACGTAAGTGCTACTCCTTATGGCATTGTTCAGCTTCTCTCAAAATATAAGATCGAAACCAGCGGAAAAAATTGCGTGGTTATTGGACGCAGTCACATAGTTGGTTCTCCGATGAGCATTCTCCTGGCAAAAAACACCGCTCTGGGAAATTGCACGGTAACGTTATGCCACAGCAAAACAAAAGATCTTAAATCCCATACTTTAAAAGCCGATATCATTATCTGCGCCCTCGGTCAACCTGAATTTCTAAAAGCGGATATGGTGAAAAACGGTGTGATTGTTATTGACGTAGGAACAACGCGTGTTCCAAGCACGGAAACAAAAAGTGGCTTTAAATTAAAAGGCGATGTAAAATTTGATGAAGTAGCCCCAAAATGTTCTTACATCACACCCGTGCCAGGCGGTGTTGGCCCCATGACAATCGCTTCTCTGCTAAGCAACACCCTGCTCGCCGCTAAAAAAGAAATTTACAAGTAGTTTTTTGGCTGTCCTCTTGGCGTCTCTTAGAATCTTTGTGGTTTATTCTGCTTCTTACTTTCTTGACTCTTTTCCTTGGTTCCTGGTTCTTGGCTCTTGGCTCTTGGTTCTTGGTTCTATTTTTTAACTTTATTTTAAACAAGTCTGCCAAGCCAAAAATCTCAATTCATTATCTTCAGACCTTATTTTTCATTCTATGAAGAAAACATTACTTGTTTTAGCTCTTTTAAAAACACTTGCGACCCCAATTTATGCCCAAAGTGTAAAGCCTCTTAGCTCCGCAGAAATCCTCCAGGCCTTAAAAAAATTAAATACGGTGGGGTCTGTGCTTTATGTTGCTGCGCATCCCGATGATGAAAATACTCGCCTCCTCGCCTATCTCGCTGGAGAAAAAAAAGTAAGAACAGGTTATTTATCTATGACACGCGGTGACGGTGGTCAGAATCTTATTGGTAAAGAACAGGGAGAGTTGCTGGGGCTTATCAGAACGCAGGAATTGCTGGCAGCAAGACGCGTAGATGGCGCTGAACAATTCTTTACCAGGGCTAACGATTTTGGATATTCTAAAAATCCCGAAGAAACGTTTTCGTTCTGGAACAAAGACAGCATTCTAGCAGATGTCGTTTGGACGATCCGTAAATTTAAACCGGAAGTGATCATTTGCCGGTTCCCCACCACCGGCGAAGGTGGGCACGGTCACCATACTGCCTCAGCCATTCTCGCACTCGAAGCCTTTGATGCTGCAGCAGATCCTAAAAAATTCCCAGAGCAATTAAAATACACAGAAGTGTGGAAAACCAAACGCATTTTTTGGAACACGTTTAATTTTGGAAGCACCAACACTACATCACCAGATCAATTAAAGGTCGACGTAGGAACATACAACCCCTTACTTGGAAAGGGTTATGGCGAAATTTCGGCCGAAAGCCGCACCATGCACAAAAGCCAGGGCTTTGGTTCAGCAAAACAAAGAGGTAGTAACATTGAGTATTTTAAATTTCTGAAAGGCGATGAAGCAAAGAAAGATTTACTGGACGACATTAATACAAACTGGGACAGGTTCCGCGGAACAGAAAGTATTAAGAACAATCTAGACGAGTGTATTCGCGATTATAATGCTGCCAGTCCGGAAAAGAGTCTTCCAGTTCTTATTTCCGTTTACAAACAGATTCAAAATCTTGATGAATCAAATGCGCACCTGAAATATTGGAAACAAGAAAAACTAAAGGAAGCTGAAAACCTGATCCTGGCCTGTGCAGGTCTTTGGCTTGAAGGCAGTACCTCTGACTATTCATCGGTGCCAGGAGGCGATATTACCTTTACAGCACAGGTAATCAGTCGTAATAAAGCCGATGTTACTTTAAAACGCATTTTCTTTTCAGAACAAAATGACACAAGTCTGTCACTGAAATTAAACACTAACGAACTATACTCTTTCAAACGTAAATTAAAATTATCAGAAAATCTTGACTATTCGAGTCCATACTGGTTAAATGAAAAACATAGTCAGGGTCTTTATACAGTTAATGATCGTAACTTACTTGGGAAACCGGAAAATGTTTCTAAAACCCAGATTGTTTTTTCTCTTATGGTTCAGGATCTTGAACTGAACATCAAACGTGATCTTGTTTACAAAAATACCGATCCTGTGAAGGGAGAAGTATACAGACCATTTGAGATTCTTCCTCCAGCTACTATTCAATTTTCAGAAAAAACATTTGTTTTTGGTGATGCAACTCCGAAAACCGTTCTTATCACCATAAAGGCGAACATTGCCGGATGCTCTGGAAAACTTCAATTAAAAGCTGGTAAAGACTGGAATGTAGCTGTAAAACAAAACGAATTTTCTCTAAAAAACAAAGGCGATGAAATTCAGATCGAAGCTACAATAGGCCCGGCCGCCAATGCCACACAATCAAAACTTGAAGCGTCGATCAGCATAAATGGAAAAGACTATAACAAAAGCATTCGACGTATAGAATATGATCATATCCCTTATCAGTTCATGCTTAGCGACGCAGAAGCAGGATTGGTGATGATTGATCTGAAAAAAGGAAATACGGAAATAGCTTACATTCCCGGCGCGGGAGATGACGTTGCAAATTCACTGAAACAGGTGGGATATAAAGTAACCATTTTAACAGATGAATTACTTGCAACAGAAGATCTTTCAAAATACAGCGCCATACTTGTAGGGATTCGCGCTTACAATACAAACGACAAGCTACCGATCTATCAACCGAAACTTATGGATTATGTGAAAGCCGGTGGCAACCTGGTTGTACAATACAATACCAACAATCGTGTGGGTCCTTTGCAGTCGAGCATTGGTCCCTATCCTTTTTCCGTGTCACGCGATCGCGTGACGAATGAAAAAGCAGAAATTCGTTTTACCGATGAAAAACATCCTGCATTAAACACCCCCAACAAAATCACACAAAAAGACTTTGAAGGCTGGGTCCAGGAACGCGGAATCTATTTTGCGTCCGAAATAGACAAACAGTATCAGACCATTCTCTCGATGAATGATCCGGGAGAGAAAGCAAGCGAAGGAAGCATGATTATTGGAAAATACGGCGCAGGCAATTTCGTTTATACCGGATTGGTGTTTTTTAGAGAACTTCCTGCCGGTGTTCCGGGATCATATCGTTTATTGGTTAATTTATTAAGTTTACCAAAAAATCAATAAAGTGGAAGAAAAGGAGAAACCACCCTTTCTTAATACCTGGAGAAACGTTTACCTGCTTGTGGTAACGGTCGAGTTCCTTATTATTGTCTTCCTTTACGCATTTACTAAATATTTTGCATGAGTACGCTCGACTGGCTGGTATTATGTTTAACGCTTTTCGGCATCGTATTTTACGGGATCTGGAAAAGTCGGGGAGCAAAAGATCTCGACACTTACCTGCTGGCAAATAAACAGCTTCCCTGGTATCATGTAGGACTCTCCGTAATGGCAACTCAAGCCAGTGCCATTACTTTTTTGTCAGCACCAGGTCAAAGCTTCAACGATGGAATGCGTTTTGTTCAGTTTTATTTCGGGCTTCCTCTTGCTATGATTGTGCTGTGTGTCACTTTCATTCCTATCTTCAGAAAACTAAACGTTTACACTGCTTACGAATACCTTGAGAAAAGATTTGACCCCAAAACACGTTTGCTTACCGCCGCTTTATTTCTCATTCAGAGAGGTCTTTCCACGGGCCTTACCATTTATGGCCCGGCCATTATTATCTCCACAATTTTACATACGGAGATAAACACAACGATAATCATTACCGGTATTATTGTGATTGGTTATACTGTTTATGGAGGCACCAAAGCAGTTTCATACACACAAATGCTTCAGATGGGTATCATTTTTGCGGGCTTGTTTTTGTCGGCTTACCTTGTTGTTCATATGCTTCCTTCAGACGTAGGGTTTATCGATGCCCTATCTATAGCTGGTAAAATGGACAAATTAAAAGCCATTGACACCAATTTCGACTGGAACAATCGTTATAATTTATGGTCCGGTATCATAGGCGGTTTTTTCCTGCACTTATCTTATTTTGGAACGGATCAGTCGCAGGTTGGCAGATATCTCACGGGAAGCTCTGTTGCTGAAAGTCGTTTAGGTCTTGTAATGAATGGGCTTTTAAAAATTCCAATGCAATTTTTAATTCTTTTGATAGGCATTCTCGTTTTTACGTTCTATCAGTTTTACCAGGCTCCGGTTTTCTTTAATAGAGTGGAAACAAATAAAATAGAACAAAGTGCTTACGCGAAAGAATATCATTCCCTCGAAAAAGAGTTCAATGCTCTTTCTTCCGAAAAATTCGCGCAGGTGCTAGTCTTGAATAAAGCTCTGAAAGAAAAAAATGAAACGCAGGTTGCTGAAGCCACCGAACAACTTAAGGTCACAGAAAAAAAAGTAAGCGAAATTCGTAAAAAAATTCCCGAACTGATTACTAAAAACGATCCTAAAGCCGATGCCAATGACGCGAATTATATTTTCCTACGTTTTGTTACAGATCATTTTCCAAAGGGAGTAATTGGATTGTTAATGGCTGTAATTATTCTTGCAGCTATGGGTTCTACGGCCGGTGGGCTAAATTCATTGGGCTCCACAACCGTCGTTGATTTCTACAAAGGATCATTTAAACCTGCAGAAACCGAGGCTAAATATCTTTCGGTCTCTCGTTGGGCCACTGCGGCCTGGGGTATTTTCTGTATAGGAGCTGCAATATTTGCAAGCAGACTTGGAAATCTTATTGAAGCAGTGAATATTTTAGGTTCCCTGTTTTACGGAACCATTCTCGGAATTTTCCTCGTTGCATTCTATTTTAAAAAGATTAACGGCAATTCTGTGTTCTACGCGGCCCTAATTGCAGAAGCCTTTATCGTGTATGCATGGATTATTGACCTCACAGCCTTTTTATGGCTCAATGTACTAGGCTGCCTCCTGGTGATCATTTTTGCGCATCTCCTGCATTTCATAAACGCCAGAAAACAACCGCTTAACCCTGAATTGGACAGCTGATACCTAAAACTTACCGGGTATTTCCTTATTGTTTAAATTCGAGTCGGATTTGAACTTCCTGAAAGAAAATATTTCAATCGCAATGGATTCCATTAAAGCCAATCGCTTGAGGGCTTTAATAACCATGCTCATCATTGCAATAGGTATCACTGCTCTTGTTGGTATTTTATCGGCTATTGACGCTATTAAAAATGGCATCAATAACAATTTTACCGATATGGGTGCCAACACTTTTACAATTCGTAATGCCGATGTAAATATCCGCGTGGGTCGTAAAGGTAGGAAGGCTCGTCGTTATGAGTCCATTACCTATAAAGAGGCTTTACGTTTCAAAAACGAATTCAATTTCCCGGTAATTACTTCCGTAAACACGATGGCGAGTTTCTCTGCCAGACTGAAATACGAGGGGGCAAAAACAAATCCAAACATCCAGGTTTTTGGCGCAGATGAAAACTATTTGCTCACTGCAGGATATGACCTGGAAAAGGGCAGGAATTTCAGTCCATCTGAAATAAATGGCAGCACACATGTTACAATTATTGGCAAAGACGTTGAAAAGGCATTATTTGGTACAAAGAAAAGCGCGCTCGATAAATTCATTAAAGTTGGATCTGGACGTTACAAAGTGATTGGGGTGTTAAAACCTAAAGGAAACAGCGCAGGTTTTGGTGGAGATAAAATTGCTGTGATTCCGCTTAACAACGCTCGTCAGTATTTTGGCAGACCCGATATGAGTTTTACGATCAATGTCCTCGCTAAGAACCCTGCTATATTGGATATCATGCTTAATGAGGCTCGTGGCACATTTCGGAAAATCCGCAAGCTTGCGCTGGGTGCTCATGATGATTTTGATATTGTAAAATCGGACAGTCTGGCCAATTTACTCATTGATAATCTCCAGAAAGTAACAATGGGTGCAACAATCATTGGCCTAATCACACTTCTCGGCGCCGCCATTGGCCTGATGAACATCATGCTGGTTAGCGTTACTGAACGCACCCGTGAAATTGGTGTCCGTAAGGCGATGGGCGCTACTCAGGCAATCATCAAAAACCAATTCCTAATCGAGAGCGTTGTGATTTGTGTTCTCGGGGGACTGATCGGAATCATCTTCGGTATTATTATTGGCAACCTCATCAGCCTCGCCTTAGACACCGGTTTTTTTATTCCATGGTTCTGGATTATTACCGGCGTAATCATTTGTATACTGGTGGGATTAATGAGCGGCTATCTTCCCGCCAAACGCGCCTCACAACTTGATCCTATTGAGAGTCTGAGATTTGAGTAAGCATTAAATAGTTAGAACTGCCACAATATACTATTCGCTAAAACTCTGTGTTTCTCCGCTTCTCTTTAACCTTTGTGTTGAAACCAGCGCTGTCTCTCTATTTCCCAAAGCTCACCGCAAGAATCTGGATTTTCCTTTCCGAAGCCGCAAAAGGACTGTACACAGAGTTTTGTTTATCCTTAAAGTTGTCACTTACTTTACTTTTAGGGAGCTCACCAACATCCACTTGTTCAAATATGATTTTCCCTTCGCCCTCTTTTGTATTATCTACGTATTTATTGAAGGCCCCACCTTTAACTGTCGCAAAGTAATTTCTCAAACTGCTGATCCTGCGCTTTGCAAGGATAACGTTATACTCGGTACTGGCAAGGGGACTGCAATAGCCTTTTAAAGTAATCTTAACTGTTTCTCCATTACGTAACACTTTTTCGAGGAGATTTGAGAATTGGTTAAGCGCGTCAAGGCCAGCTTCAAGACTATCGTTGAAAAAATTGGTGATCCTGTTCATTGCAATTTCTTTTTCCATGCCTTTCAGGCCAGCAGAATATTCCTTTGTATATTGTGGAAGCAGTGCCTTGTATTCCGTAAATGTTGTCTCGTAACTTTTGGTTGTCGTCGTGTTTTTTGTTTTAGGATCAGGTTCATCGTTGTGAAAATACAAGGTTAGTGGGACCAGTAATTTCATCTGTTCTTTCATAACCTTAACTGTATCAACCACAGGCAAAGTTGGTTTTACTGTATCAACGTTATCGGTTACAACATATCGAAAAATATCATTGCAACAATTTTGTTTGCTTTCAAAAAGAGATCCTACGCGGTTACTTGATAGATACATTCTCCGGCCATCCTTGCTTACTGTATAATAAACATCATTGTGACTACTGTTAATTGGTAAATTAAGATTCTCGGGCTCGGAAAATTGTCCATTGGAAAAAGTGGACCGGAAAATATCAAATCCGCCATAACCCTTATGATAAGTGCTGCTGAAATAAAGTGTTTTCGTTTCTTCGACGTACCATGGTGTTATATCGTCATCCGGACTGTTAACCTTGTTCCCTGCGTTTATCGGCTTATCATAACTTCCGTCGGCAAGGTTTTTATAACAGTACCATATATCCAATCCACCTTCGCCGCCCGGTCTGTCGCTGGCAAAAAACAAAACTTCTTTCCCATCAATCCGGGTTAAATTTGGTTGTGTTGTGCTCACCGACATCTGATTTACCGGTTCAGGCATTTTTACGGCCTGCTGCCATTTTTTATTTTCAAAACGACTTTCATAAAGATCGCATTGATAGTCGCTCGCGTTAAGAGCCCTGCAACGGGAAACGATCATCACATTATTTTCAGCATTAATGCTTGTATTCGCATTATTAAGGTAATTCGAATTGATAAGAGTGTCCAGTTGTTTTATCTTCTTAAACTTCTGGTTCTTTACATCCGATTTAAAAATTTTACTGTAATGGATTTTTGCAGCTTCTGCCATGGCCTCTTCCACATCCTGCGGAGCAGTTTTACGCTCAGGCACCCGTATGGACGAAAAATAGAGAGAGCTGTCTTTTTCAAAAGCACCGTATTCACTTTGTTTGGTATTAATGGTTGCATCGAGATGCTCCAACGGTGGAACTTTGCCAAGCTCATTCAGTATTATTTGTGCAATATCACAAGCCTCCATCTCAAGCTTAGACTTATTTTTATAATAAGTGTATTTTCCTTTTTTTAAGTCGAGCTTATAAAACTTGGTAAACCATTTTTTTGCTTCCTTGTATTTTTGTTTGCTTTTTAACAACTGACCTATCCAGTAAAAGGTCAAAGGAAATCTTTTTCCATTATCAATTGCTGCCAGCCCGTTATAGAGTCTGAGGGCAACATCATAATCGTAACTAAGTCTTGCTGCAGTGGCATAACCGTAACGCATTTTTAGGTTTGTACTGTCGTTGTAATACAAACGGTTATAATATTGACAGGCACTAAACCAGTCTTTGTTAGATTCCGCTTCAATAATCTGGGACCTGAGCTGGTAATTTGATTGCGCCCACGCAGAACCAGCGGTCAGAAAACATAATATTGATGCGTATTTAAAAAATTTGCTCACAGAATTACATAAACACAGGGCAGTATCTTTTCTTTGCCACAAAGGCAGGTTTCAG
>JAEUTM010000004.1 GCA_016788025.1 Bacteroidia bacterium | reverse complement strand
AATAAATCCAGCCTTCTTTTTCGGTCAAGCGTCAGACCATCATCCTGGAATTTATTATATACACCACCCATCCATGAAAAGCCGATTTCACCGATCTGTCTTTGTCTTAAGGCTGTTTTTGCGGTGATCAAAGGCACACCGTTAAAACTTTCTTCAAAACGTTCCGGATTTTGTTTGCTCGCGGCGAGCCATGTTCTGCCTCTGTTGTTTGATATGATCTGATCATCAAAGCCATTCGTTGCATATAACTCATAAGCCCAAACTAAATTATTGCGTGCATATTTTCCATAAACCCCGAAACCTACATTGCTCCAGGTGGATGGAATGATCTCTGTTGCTGAAATGGGTCTGCTGATAAATTCCCATTTTGGTCCATCATGATTTTGGTTAAATGCACCAATCGGGTTCATGATTACACCGCCTCTGAAATTTAGTAAGGGATGAAACTCAATGTCCATCGAAGCAAATTCAATGGATATTTCTCTTCCTCCTTCTTCAAATTCAATTTCCGACAAAAATTTAATGCGTTTCCGGATGGATGAAGAGAGGAATAAGGTCATTCGTGGAATTTGAAAGGACATTCCTTCTGTGATTCCATCGGTGATAAAATAACTGGTGTTTGCTTCAAGGTAGCCTCCAATTGCTACAGGAATTTTGCCTGCCTGTAAAAAAGGACGATTATACACCGCATCCATGTTCAGTTTCATCTTCGAGGTATCGGCGGGAATTCTTTTTACAAAGGAACTGTCCGTTTGAGAGAATACCGTGGCGGCGATGCTAATAAATATGCCTGATAAATATCTTTTCATTTTAAGTGAACGTAAATGTGTTCCTGGTCGTTTGTAACAGTAAAAGATTGCAGGGATTGTTCTGCCGGACCCTGAATCACCTCTCCCTTATTACTAAATTCACTTCCATGAGCAGAACAGGAAAGAATATCTCCGTTCATGCTGAGTTCGTTACCCTGGTGACTGCAGCGTAACAAAAGAGCAGAGTAGGAGTTTTCCGAAAAGCGGTAAATCACAACAGGATAATCGAGTCCGTTTATTTTTGTGATGATACTTTTTCTGAATTTATTATTATCCTTTTCTGACACCTTGAATTCTGTTTTTAGAATGCAGACCTGGTTATTTGTAACAGTGCTCTGAATATGTTTTGTGGGAACACAGGCATGGGCAAGGGATATTCCAACCAAACCAAGACAGGAGCCTCCGCATATTTGTAAAAATTCTTTCCGATCCATTACAAACTTTCTAAAAACGTAATCAGATTATTTTTGTCATTTTCGGATAAGGCCCGATATTTTGTTCGTACGCCTGCAGCTTCTCCACCATGCAGATTTATTGCTTCCTCTATCGAATTGGCACGACCGTCATGCATAAGGTAATACTGTCCTCCTTGTGAGTTCTTCGACAGGCCAAGTCCCCAAAGAGCCGGGGTCTTCCATTCGAAGGTTTTTGCAGAACCCTCGGTATACCCGTCATCAAGATCTTTTCCCATATCATGAAGCAGTAGATCGGTATACGGATAAAATACTTTATTCGATAAAGCAGCAATGGGGCTATTGCCTGTTTTAAACTCCGGATGATGACAGGAAGCGCAACCGATATCGCTAAATACTTTTTTACCGGATTGTACTTCTGTTTTTTGCTGATCTCTTTGTACAGGGGCTTTCAGCGTTCTCAGATAAAATACAACCGCGTGTATTGTTGCGTTACTTATTTCGGGATCAATTTCCTTTTTGGAATAAGTATCTATGGGTTCAAAGCTGGAATTAATGCCCATGTCCTGGTTATATGCATTGGCCGTTTGTTGAAGAAGGTCGTAAGCCGCACCCTTGCGTCCAAAACGCCCCATGTATTTGCCGTTTTGTTCAACAACATGATTCCTGTATTCGCAATAAGCAGGTGCATGGATCCAGTTTGGAATTCCGGAAATTCCATCGCCATTAAGATCATAGGGATCTGCCAAAGCTAGGATGTCTGCATCGTCAATGGCATCTATAAGTCCGAGCCCGGTATTTGGAGGCGGAAGGATTTTGCTACTGCTTGCGCCAGCAGGAAGCGTTTCCGGCTTGTATCCCGGAAGAGCCCTGTTTTGTAGCTGGGGCCCGCCTAGCGCAAGAAATTGATTTCCCGTACTGTCGGTTTGGCCAAAACGGGTGAGGCTGGTAAAGGGATGCCCACGCCCGTCGCCGGCATGGCAACTGCCGCAAGAAGTAGAAACAAAGACAGGACCTAATCCTGTTGCCGCGGAAAAAACATCGTTATTAAATGCAACATCGCCTTTTAGAAACAAAGCACGTTCTTCGGCGCTTAAACCTTCAATCGGACCATCAAGTATTTCGTCGTCCTTTGGAGCTTTAGGTCCTAGTTTCTGGCAGGAACTAAACAACAAAACAACGAGAAAAATAGCCTGTAAATATTTTGTTTTTATTGACATGTATGTTGAAATGTGAGATAAGAGAGCTCAACCAGTCCGCAGCCAACACGCAATGCATGAGAATGAACTTCAGCTTTTTCAGGATGAACGGTTGAAATGCAGAGGTCGGTGCAGATCATATTAATTCCAAGCAAGCGTACATCCAGATGCAGACCGCAGGCAGAGGAGTGTATGAAACGTTTCATGAGGTGAGTAATTTGTTATGACAAAGGTAATTTTGAATTTATGTGGCATAATTATTAATTTTGGTATACCTAATAATTTTTTTATGAGGAATGAAACCATTGAAAACTACCTGAAGACGATCTATAACTTGTCGAAAGATAATAAAGCCGTTGTTGGCAATTACCAGCTGGCAAAAAAGCTGGATATAAAACCTTCGTCGGTGACCGAATCGCTGAGAAAGCTGCATGAACTGAAATACGTGGTGTATGAAAAATCCTACGGAACAAGGCTAACGGCAACCGGGGCGCGTTTAGCGCTGAATATCGTAAGAAGGCATCGGATTTGGGAAACTTATCTTGCAAAAGAACTGGGTTTTGGCTGGGATGAAGTGCATGAAATCGCGGAGGAACTTGAACATGTTCAGAATGATAAACTGATTAGGAAACTTTCTGAAATATTAGGTAACCCTAATTATGATCCGCACGGGGATCCAATTCCTGATGAAAAAGGAAAAATTAAAAAAAGTAACTTTCTGAACATGACAGAAACAAAGCCCGGCGTACATTACCGCATCGTTGGTGTTTCCGATCATTCGACAACGTTTTTAAGGTATCTCGAAAAAAACAAACTCGTCATTGGGGCTTACATCCTCGTAAAAGCCATTGAAGAATTTGACCAGTCCATCATTGTTCACTGTGCAGGAAAAGACCTTATAATAACTCCCAAAGCAGCCGAGAATGTTATTGTAGAAGGGAAATAGAGTATCCTCACTATTAATGCGCGGAAGAGGCAGAGGAAAAATGTTCTGCCCTCATCAGCTCCTTAATATATTTTACAGGGGCGCTGCCATAACTCAGAAATTTTTCGTGAAACCGTTTCAGATCAAATCCTTCTCCCATTTCTTTTTTTAGTTCTACCCTGAATTCGTAAATTTCTTTAAAGCCCGTAAAGTAAGAACAAAGCTGCACCTGGCTCAGTGTAACTCTGCGCCATTTCCCTTCAGCTTCTGCGTCCTGTTGAAATGCTTCTTTGGTTAGCAAGTGTAAAGCTTCATTTTTCGTCATGTTTTTTACATGAACACCATAATCAAGAATGGTATTACAGGTGCTGCGAAGGTTCCATTTATAATACATTAGCCACATTTCGGGATCTGCGGTATTTGCACCGGCAGAAGCACCATAACCGTTTTCGAGCATCATTAACTCGCTGTACACTGCCCAACCTTCAACCATGGCACCGTTTCCTAAAATTGATTTGATAATTCCTGGGAGTGGATTGTCCATTGAAGCGCTTTTTAATGTGCCTTCTTTAATATGAGCGGCGGGAATCTCACTCACTAATTCTTTGCTACTGTCTGCAGCTGAGTAAATCGAATCATGCCCGGATAGGAATGTGTAAGTAGATGCACCCAATGCTGAATTATTGGAATAGATAAGCTGGGTGTAATGCCCGGGAATGGCTTCATGGATATTCAGAATCTGTAGAATATAATGATTGTACTCTCGTAAATAACTTTCCGCTTTTTCTTTGCTCCAGCCTGATAAACTTCCTACATTATAATACGTGTTTCCATTTACATCGTAAGGACCAGGCGACGAGATGGATGCCCCGGCAAGTCCTGACATATAAGCCGGTTCTTTTCTTACAACCAGGGGCTTTTTAGGGTCAAGGTAAATAAGATTCTTTCTATTGACAAAACTTACCAGTTCAGGAATTTGTTTTTCTATGGAGCTTTGGAAGGAGTCTGGCTTCACGTGATTTAAAGAAAGAACATTAATCATCTCACGAATAGCAGCCAGAGAATCTGCCGGCATTTTTTTCTCCTTAAAATACTTTCTCCAAAGGTCTTTTGTGATCGCAAACATTTTCGAATGCAGTTCTTTTTTGTGAGCTAGCGCTTTTTCATAGATCTGGTCGGCACTATAGCCGGATTGTATCTCATACTCAAATTTTTTGGCATAAAGTTCTTTTCCCAGCCGGAAGCTTTTTGGATTGTTGTTTTTGAGTTTTTTCAGCCAGTCTGCATAATCAGTAACGGCCTTTGCGCAGCTTTTTGCACGCTCTGTTATTTGGTTTTTTTCAGTGTTTGATAAATGAGATTCTTCCAGCACCGATTGCAGTTCTGCTTCAAAAATGCTTATTCCGCCCATGTTTTGTTTTATAGCAAGTTCTGTATGCTCTATGGTTGGATTGGAAATATTTGATTTTGCAGCCTCGTAATATGCTGGCACATTTTTCATGCGGATGTAAAAATTCCGCAGCCTTTCATCAAGACTGTCGTAATTATTAGAGAGCATTTCAGAAAAACCGCCACAGACATTATAGTTCGATGGATCCCATTGCCATGCTTTAAGTGTTTGTGTTCCCCAGAGCGATGAATTTAAAAAATCCCGGAGCATTAAAAGATCTGTTTTGTTCTGATCGGAAAGTTCATCAGTCTTGAATCTTTTCAGAGAATCCAGGTTCGCATTATTAAACACCTTTTCCCGCAAACGTTGTGCTTCATCAGGAATGGTTAGCACACTGTCGTATTTGTGATATCCTATGCTGGAGGCCCAGCCGGGATAAAGTTTCCAGAGTTCTTCTACAAATTGTTGTTTATACCTTTCGAAAGATTGATTTTCGATGTTTTCGTTTTTTGTTTTAGCGGATCGATCGCTGCAGGAAAAAAGCAGTAAAAGAAAACAGAGAGGGATAAATGATCTCATGTTAAATTGGATTGAACCCAAATGTAACATTTATTCAAAAGAATTCTAGAAGGCGGTCGGATAAGAAAAAGAGGGATAGACTATAACTTAAACAATCTGGTACATCACACACTTGATACCAGGAAAAATAACAGAACTTAATCTATCCCTCTGATTAATTAAAAATAATTAGTTTACTAATGCAACAATTATGCCAAATTCAGATAGCTAAAGCCTCATTAAATCTGCTTTAAATCAAGTATTGTTTGTTTAGGATCGGAAGAACTAAAAACCGTATTTCCCGCAACCAATACGTCAGCACCACTGGAAACCAACTTTTTGTAGTTCTGCAGATCAACGCCTCCGTCTATTTCTATCAGGGCCTTGGAACCTCTGCGCAGGATCATTTCCTTCAGGCTTTTTATTTTAGTGTAAGTGTTTTCAATAAACTTCTGGCCACCGAATCCTGGATTTACGCTCATCACACAAACCAAATCAATATCAGCAATAATGTCCTCCAAAAGATGAACCGGAGTATGAGGATTTATGGCAACCCCGGCTTTCATTCCGAGATTTTTAATATTCTGAACACTGCGATGTAAGTGCGTGCAGGCTTCGAGGTGGAAGGTAAGTGTGTTGGCTCCTGCATCTTTGAAAGCTTGCGCATAACGATCCGGATCTACAATCATAAGATGTACGTCCAGTGGTTTCTTAGCCAGTTGCTGAATAACTTTTAATACCGGGAAACCAAACGAAATATTAGGAACAAATACACCATCCATGATATCTACATGGAACCAATCGGCCTTGCTGGCATTGATCATTTCAATATCCTGCTGAAGGTTTGCGAAATTGGCTGATAAAACGGAAGGCGCTACAAGATGTGACATAATTAATAATTGAAGCGCAAAGGTAGAAATTAAGAGGCAATTAGCCAATCAAATCAGTGGAGGTATAATCGTTTCGTGGCTATTGTGTAGGCCATGTGGTTATACTGTTGTTGTGAAAAACGACATCTAAAACTATAATAAGACATAAAGTTGTCAACCGGATGCATATATAATTGCCCATTAGCGTCTGTTTGAACGGTGAGTTGTCCCGGATCAGCTTCCGTATCGCAAAATCCGTCGCCATTGGTTGTGCAATTACTTCCATCTACCAGTTCAAGGCTTACGGCAGGTGGGGTAGTTGTGCTGGTGTATTCGTCAAAGGTATGGGGAAGACCGAAATAGTGACCAAGAAGGTGAACTAAAATAGCCCCATTTCCCTGAAGAACTTGTTGATGCATCATCACGATTAGGTCTTTACGTGGAGTGTTCAGATTGGTAAGGGTAGGAGCATAGGTGTAGCCTTCTTTTTCCGTATTTGTATAACCTTGGTCCAGCGAATCATCAGGCACCAGGTAAAGGTTTATCGTTTTATCGGTATAATACTCTGCGGTGACCAAAGGCTCTGTGATGCTTTTCTTCCAGTTCGATCCACAGAATTTTTGGACGTAAAAGGTTTTACAATGTTCAAAGCTTACACAGATGGGAGCAAAGGCTTCATTAACCTTTTGCATCATAAAGGAAAGATTGCCCGGCGTTGCTGCACCCACACCCGGGTAACCCGGT
>JAEUTM010000599.1 GCA_016788025.1 Bacteroidia bacterium | reverse complement strand
AAGAAGCATCTTGTTAATGAATGGGGATGCGTAGTTACAAATTACGTACCAAATTTGATATTTCTTTTTGAAGACTTAGAGTTTTGTCTTTGTTATACCAGTTTTGTGCAGCCAGTCCCCGTTCTTCTTTGGAAGCATTTTCATGTTTCAGGCGCATGATGATTTCCTGGAGTTCGGAAGGACGCGGTCCCCAGGTGAAGCGTTCCCTTAGAGACTCCGTTTCAAAACAAATAAGTTTTGGAATAGAACGGCTACCGTTTGTGAGATATTTATCCATAATCTCCAGATGCTCGTCTCGCAGGACCAATCGAAAATTTATATTTTTCGACTCAAGACTCATCAGGTAAATTGCCGGTAAATTCTGAGCAGCGTCGCCGCACCAACCTTCTGTCAGCACAAGCCAGGTTAAAGGAGTAGAAATTTCGGAAATAATTTTTTTTGTTTCTTCAAGAAGCGTCGTGGATTTTTCGATGCGCTTCATCCGTTGAAGATTTATTTTAGTGTATTCGAAATAAGCTTCCGATTGTAAAGAGCCAGTTGATTTGCCTTGCTCAAACAGTTTCTCGACCAATGTTACGTAGTCTTTGTAGGTTAAAGTTTCTTTTGGGAGATTCATACAGAGGTGTGCTGAAATAAAATGAATGTAAAGGTATTTAAAACGCACATACGGCATTATACATTCCAAAATTAAAATGAGATTAGCTATTAGTAGCTCTTTGGGCTAATGTTTGCGCGGCTTCCGTGGTTAATTTCCTTGTTAATAAACAAATTTTACAGGAAGGCGATCAGCGGGTCTAATCGTTAATTTTAATGCATGAGGAATTCAATAAAATTAATCTTTACGGTTGCACTAGCAGCTTTCGCTTCTTGCGTGCCGCATAAAATGCTGGAAGAAAATCAGGCAAAATTAAGCAAGTGTGAATCTGAACTTTCTGAAATAAAAAAAGCAAACCAGGAAAACGATGCGAAACTTGCTGAGTTAAAAGAGCAGGTTAATTCTGATAAAAAAACGATGGAGGCATTACGCCGCGATACCAGCTTGAACGGCGCAAACTTAAGAAACCTGATTTCCAAATACGATAAATTAAACACCCTGAATGAGTCTCTCTTGGACCGTCTTAATAAATTATTGAGTGGAACAGAAAAGGACAATGCAAGACTCAGTGGAGACCTTCAAATGACCACAGAACAACTTCTGAGAAAACAAGATGAATTGCGGGCTTTGGAAGTAAAATTAAATCTTCAGAAGAACGAACTCGACAATCTCAACGAAGAACTTAAAAAGAGAGAGGCAAGGGTTAATGAACTGGAAGCGATTATAAAGAGAAAAGATCAGGCCGTGGCTGAATTACGCAAAAAACTAAGCGATGCCTTAATTGGTTTTGAGAATAAAGGACTTACCATTACACAAAAAAACGGAAAGGTATATGTGAGTATGGATGAGAGTTTATTGTTTGCCAGTGGAAAAACAGGCGTTGAAGCGAGAGGCGTTGAAGCACTAAAACATTTGGCAAAGGTTCTTGAGCAAAATGAAGATATTAACGTGATGGTTGAAGGACATACCGATGATGTGGCCATGAAAGGAACCGGCGACATTAAAGACAATTGGGATTTAAGTGTTATGCGTGCAACATCAGTTACCAAAATAATTTTAGGAAGCGCAAAGATCGATCCTAAGCGAATTACCTCGGCAGGTCGGGGCGAATTTGTGCCTTTAGATAACGGAAAAACACCCGAAGCCAGGAAAAAGAATCGCAGAACGGAGATTATCCTTACTCCTAAACTCGACGAATTACTTAAAGTTTTAGAAGCTAACTAAAAATCCTACCTTAGCTTAAATCACAAAATTTAAGATTATGGGAATGTTACAAGAGTTCAAAACCTTTGTCATGCGCGGCAACGTTATCGACCTTGCTGTGGGCGTGATTATCGGAGGTGCGTTTAACAAAATCGTATCCTCTTTAATTGAAGACGTGATTACACCGCTGATGTTAAAACCAGTGCTGGAAGCCGCACATGTTTCTACGCTGCAAGATTATATCTGGCACGGCGCAAAAATTGGAATGTTCCTGAGTTCAGTCATCACTTTCATATTAACCGCATTCGTTCTTTTTCTCATTATTAAAGGAATGAACGCAGCGCGGAAAAAAGAGGAATCCGCACCGCCCGCACCAGCAGAGCCCAGCACTACCGACAAGCTTCTTATGGAGATAAGGGATTCCTTAAAGAAATAAGGAAGGTCCCTCTAGATTTTTCAATCGGTTGATTTAGAGCGAATTAACCCAAACTTTACATGTTAACTTATTAACAATTGCTTAACGTTGAAGTTCATATTACTTAACCTCTGTAAGGTTATTTTGCCCTCAATTAATAATTAATTTACATGAGGGTTGTTTTAAGTTTACTTTCTGGATTTTTGTTTACACTTGTGATCTCTGCTCAGGAACGAGCACCTTATTTTAGTTACAAAAATGGGTTGGGATTCACTGTTCCTGACAGTTCTTATT
>JAEUTM010000597.1 GCA_016788025.1 Bacteroidia bacterium | reverse complement strand
TGAGGTGAGTTATGAGTATGAATCTGTGATAGCCCGCGATGAAATAGATTATATTATTGTTGGGGAAGGGGAAACTGGTTTTTCGGAATTTATTCATTCATATCCCCATATTGAAAACGTTCCCAACCTTGTAAGAAGGTTTAACGAACAAATAATATCAAATCCCCAGGCTCCCCTCTTCGATCTTAAACACTACGAAAACAGCATGCCCTATCGCTTCGATAAACCCGAAGATCTTGCGAATAAGGTCTTGTATATCGAGACCTCAAGGGGTTGTCCGTATAAATGCGAATTCTGTCTTGCCAGCCTCGACAATAAAGTTCGTTATCTGCCTAATGCAAGCATCAAAGCAACCTTGCTGCACATGATGCAAAATGGACGTGTGATTAAATTTTTAGACCGAACCTTTAACATCAAGCGTGATTTCACAATTGATATTTTTAAGTTTATCCTGGAACATCGCAGACCAGAAAATGTATTTCAATTTGAGATCACCGCAGATATTCTTCATCCTGATATTATTCAATTTATTCATGATAATGTTCCTCATGGTTTGTTTCGTTTCGAAATTGGAATCCAAACCGTAAACCAAAAAGCAAATCTGGAAGTAAGCCGCAAACAAAATTTCGAAAAAACAAAAAGCATCATCAAGCAGCTGGACTACAAGGTGGAAATGCATCTCGATCTGATTGTTGGTTTACCCCTTGATTACTGGGATGATATAAAATACAGCATTGAAGAGGTGTTTAAACTATATGCGCCAGAAATGCAACTAGGCTTCCTGAAATTCCTGAAGGGGACCACCATGCGTAACAAAGAACAGCATCAGTTTGTATATGATCCGAAACCACCTTATCAATTGATTGAAAGCAAATACCTTTCTAAAAACGAGCTGGCGGATATTGTGAAGTTAGAACACGCACTTGAAATCTACTGGAACGGCAAAAAAACGATCAATACTTTAAAGTATGTTGCTGAACATTATAGTATTTTCGAATTTCTCCTGGGCCTTGGGAAACATTTTGGTACAAAAAGAGAATATCATAAATTTTCGCTCCAGGATGTTTTTGAAATTCTTACGGAGTATATCGAAGCGAATCACCCTGAAGATGTTTTGTTGAAAGAACTAGTTGCGATTGACTACTATTTACATTTCAAAGTAAAACCGCAGGCCATGTTCCTGGAAGAAATTTCAAGAGCTGAAAAAAACAAGGTGATTGAGCGCATACAATTGAATCATCATAAATTCAGGTTTGTCGTTCTGCCAATTCATTTCAATTTTAATCGTTTTAAAGAACAATTGGTAATTGAAAAAGGAAACTTCCTCCTGGTACTTCAATACAACGGCCTGGAGAAAGCACGAATTGTAGATACTATTGAAGATAAAATTCTGGTTTAACGCTATTATTTAATCAGATAAAATCTATGGGAAAAAAGGAAGCTAAAATAGATGCGTACATCGCGAAGTCGGCAGATTTTGCGAAACCTATATTGAATCATTTTAGGTCACTCGTACACCAAACCTGTCCCGAAGTTGTTGAAGTTGTGAAGTGGGGCATGCCTCATTTTGATTATGCGAATGGCCCTATGGCCCATATGGCCTCCTTTAAACAACATTGTGCGATCGGCTTCTGGAAAGCATCTTTAATGAAAAACGGAAAGGAGCTTGTGGAAAAAGCAAAAAGTGAAGAAGCAATGGGTCATCTTGGAAAGATAACTTCACTGAAGGACCTGCCAAAAGATTTCATTCTCATAAAATACATTAAAGAAGCAATGCGGTTAAATGAAGAAGGCATTAAACTGACCGCCAAAAAAACAAGTGCTGTCGACAAGAAAAATTTAATAATACCCGATTACTTTATCAAGGCCCTCGCGAAAAATAAAAAAGCCCTAAAGACTTTTGAAGAATTTACCTACAGCCATAAAAAGGAATATGTAAGCTGGGTAACAGAAGCTAAAACCGAAGAAACCCGGAATAAACGTTTGGCTGATGCTGTTGAATGGATGTCAGAAGGGAAAATCAGGAACTGGAAATACCTTAAATAGAAGCTAAAAATTGTCAAAACAATCATTCTGGCACATCAGTTGGACCATTCAAGCAGTTAATTTCCGGTAAAGATAAATTTGTAACTTTAAACCTAAACAGAATTTTCACACATGAAAAAGTATTCTTTTTTATTATTACTTGCGGCATTCACAGGTGTTTTATTCTTCAGTGCTTGTACTAAAGAAGCGGATAAACCCGAAGAAGAAAATCCAGCTCCAACAGTTACCTCAAAATTTACCTGGTCACAGTCTTCAACGAATTACACTGCCGACTATTCCGAATTTGTCCCCGATTTCAATAACATCTATGCGTCAAAAATAGATGGGTCTAGTATTGATATCTTTTTGGACAACCTGAACAAGGGAGCCCATACGATTGTTCCTACTGCAGGCAGAACTTTTGTATACACAGACAGCAACGGTATAAAACATGAAGCTACCTCGGGATCGGTAACGATTTCGGAAAACACCGGAACCACCTTATCCGGCTCTTACAGCTGCACTCTGGATATTGGAACGATCAGCGGCAGTTTCAGCAACATTCCAAAAAAGTAATCTCTGATTTCATTTTAATTAACATTAGTTTCGGCTAATTTTCTTCAACTTTATAAGACATTTTTTGTTTTATAATTGTGTTAGGATTTCGCTTTAAACATTTTACACCCGACAAAAAATCACGGTTCGATGAGTTGTTTAAGATCTTTAAACAATTGATCACACATACCAGTGGCGACGTGGAGGAAGCATTGAATTGGTTCAAAGAGCTCGATAAAGAGTACGAACTTACCAATGAAGATTACACCTACGATGATTTTGTAAACGATCTCAAGAAGCTGGGATACCTGAAAGAAAAAAACGACGGTAAAGGTGGCCTTGCCATCACACCGAAAACCGAACAAGCCATTCGCGAAAACGCCCTTGAACATATTTTCGGGAAACTGAAAAAAGGCTCAGCGGGAAATCACAAAACAAAATTCACCGGCAAAAACGGAGAAGAAATCAGCAACGATCTGAGAAGTTATGAATTTGGAGATTCTCCCCAAAGCATTTCGATGATCGAATCCCTCAAACAAGCTCAAATCAATCATGGACTTGACGATTTTAAATTAACCGAAAACGATCTGCTCGTTGGAGAACAAGAATTTAAAACACAAAGTTCCACGGTATTGATGATTGATATTAGTCACAGCATGATTCTATATGGAGAGGATCGTATTACTCCGGCGAAAATGGTTGCGATGGCACTGGCTGAAATGATCAAACGTCGGTATCCAAAAGACAGTCTGGATATTATTGTGTTTGGTGATGATGCATGGCCCATACAGTTAAAGGACCTGCCCTACTTACAAGTTGGTCCATTCCATACAAATACCGTAGCCGGCCTCGAACTAGCCATCTCTATACTTCGCAAGAAAAAATCCGCCAACAAACAGATCTTTATGATCACCGACGGTAAACCTTCATGCATAAAAGAAAACGGCCAATATTACAAGAATAGTTTTGGGCTTGATCGTAAGATTGTAAATAAGTGCCTCACCCTTGCCGCCGCATGTAAACGAAGTAAAATAGACATTACCACATTTATGGTGGCGAGTGACAATTACCTGAAAAGCTTCATTGACCAATTTACGGAGGCTAACCAGGGTAAAGCATATTATACGGGACTCAAAGGACTGGGGGAAATGATTTTCAGAGATTACCAGAATAAAAAAAGTCGGAAACTTTAAAATGGAAACAAGAGCCAAGATTCAAGACTGAATCTCAATACTAAATACTCAATACTAACAATGAAACCAAACATATCAAGCTTAGGCGAATTAAAAAAATCGGGCTACGTATTTAAGACCATTAAAGATGAGTTGAGGGATAACTTAATTCATAAACTGCAGAAAAAAGAATCGGTGTTTGAAGGAATCTTCGGTTATGAAGAAACTGTTATTCCTGAATTACAGAGAGCGGTTTTAAGCAGGCACAACATCCTGTTTCTTGGGCTCAG
>JAEUTM010000583.1 GCA_016788025.1 Bacteroidia bacterium | reverse complement strand
GATAAGAATGATATTGCTACGGATATAACCGGAAAACTTTCTCTTCAACAGTTTATCGCCTTCATCAACAAATGCGATGGTCTTGTTGCAGCAAGCACCGGACCATTACATATTGCTGCGGCGCTGGACAAAATAGCTGTTGGTTTATTCTCGCCAAAAAGACCGATTCATCCTGGACGCTGGATGCCGCTAGGTCTGCACGCAACAACACTTGTTGATAGTCCGGATTGTGAAAAATGCGGATCCGGACAGGAATGTGATTGCATTATGAAAATAAAACCACAAACTGTTGTAGATTTACTCCTCAGGAAAAGTCATGGCAGCATATAAAGATAAAGTAATCTGGATCACAGGTGCATCATCAGGAATCGGTGAAGCACTTGCACTTGATTTTGCGAAACGGGGAGCCAGGTTAATTCTGTCAGCAAGACGTGAAAGCGAATTAAAAAGGGTAGGGGATTCTACGAAATTACCGGAGCTTGATCTTATGCTCTTGCCTTTTGATTTGAATAATACCTCAAACGCCAGCGCATTAGCTGCTCAGGTTATAAATAAATTTGGCCGCATAGATATTCTCATTAACAATGGTGGGTACAGTCAGCGATCAGAAGTCATGAAAACGTCGGAGGAAATCGATCGCCAGCTGATGGAGGTGAACTATTTTTCTTATGTAAATTTAACGAAGGCTGTTCTGCCTTACATGAAACGACAAAAGACTGGCCACGTTGTCGTGATTAGTAGTATTGCCGGAAAATTTGGTTTCTTTTTGAGGTCTTCTTATAGCGCAGCAAAGCATGCTTTACACGGTTTTTTTGAATCCATGCGGTTAGAGACCGAGCAATTCGGTATTAAGACCCTGATTGTATGTCCCGGAAAAGTGAAAACCAATGTATCGAACAATGCAGTAACGGCTGATGGATCCAAACATAACGAGATGGATCCAAGTCACGAAAATGCAATGAGTTCAGAAGAATGTGCCGCCGAAATTATAAAAGGCATTTCTGGTAACAAAGAAGAAATTCTTATTGGCGGAAAAGAGATTTTAATCGTTTATATTCGGCGCTTTTTTCCCCGTTTATTTCGCAAAATTATCCGGAAACAAAGTCCATATTAGTTTTTTATCCTCCATTAATTTATTCTTCGTCGATAACTGAGGCTTAACGCTTGCAGCTTTTAGGTTTTGCTATAATTTAGTTTCAAGATCCTTGACTATGAAAAAAATTATTACAATAAGTTTAGTTTTAATTTCGCTTTTCACACATTCGCAGCCAAACTCCTTTTCATCTAAAGGTATTGGTGGTGGTGGCGCTCTTTTTGCTTTATCTATAAATCCAGCTAACAACAACGAGTATTATGTTTCTTGCGACATGGGAGAGCTCTTCCACACATTAAACTATGGACAAACGTATGATCAGGTTGACTTTAGGCAGGTAATTGGCGGACATAATTCAAAAGTTTGTTACACTTCCACACAGGGACTTTTATATTCGGTTACCTATGCTAACGATATGGTTATACCGGTTAAAAGTACCGACAACGGTGCTACCTGGTCGGCTTTACCTGGTAATCCGGATAATTCCGAAGAAACCTACAGTATAGACGTGGACTACAACAACCCGAATCGTGTGATCATTTCTTATTACAGTGAGATATATTTTTCAAATAACGGTGGAACCTCTTTCACGAGTATTCACACCGCTTCGGGAGGCTCAGGCAATGTGGTTGGTGGTGTGTTTTTTGATGGAAACAACATCTATATAGGAACCAATGATGGCGTTCTTGTTTCTACAAACGGGGGTTCCTCTTTTTCAATAGCTGCCATAAGCGGCTTACCGGGTTCTGAAAGAATTTGGTCCTTCGCAGGCGCTAAGACCGGAACCACAACACGGTTTTTCTGCATCACGGCCGATGTTGGTGATATTTATGTTGGGGTTGTCGGATCAGATTA
>JAEUTM010000522.1 GCA_016788025.1 Bacteroidia bacterium | reverse complement strand
ATACCCTTGCAGCTATAACTAAGGAACCAAAACGCCTGTGCTCTGGCCTGCTCATCTGTTTCTGGCTTTGCATGGTAAAGCCTTGCAAGTTCTTCCTGTGGTAATGCCTTTTTAATTTTTCTACCGGCAGGTATAATGTACTTTGATTTTCCAAAGGGGTATAAATCCCGGTCGACCTCCTTATCGTTTATCGCTGCGTTAAAGACCGCCCTTAACGTTCTTAAATAAATTCCTACAGTTGTGCTGGTCCGATGCTGGATCTTAGTCATATAGTTCTCATATTTCTTAAGCCAGTCGGGTGTGACCGTGTTGAACTGTAACAAAGAAGGTTCATTTAGTCCGGTAGTCATTAAGAATTTTTTAAGTGACTCCATAGCTAATCGGTATGTTTCACTGGTTCCGATCTGGCCATCTTCTTTATGCCGAGCTATTATTTGATCGTAAAAGGCAAACACGCTGTTTCCACCTGTAGGAGCTTTCAGTCTCCTTTCAAATGCTTCAAAACTAAACGGCTTTATCTTCTCCGCAACCTCATAAGCATGATTTTCAAGAGACTTAAGACTAAACTGAATTTCCCGGTATTCGCTCCTGGTCTTGACAGTGTTCCAGGCACTTGCAAAGTCCTTTTTAGTCATTGCGTATTTAGTAGCGAACAACCTAGCTTTACCCAGGTCGGAAGAAAATACCCTTAATTTAACCCTATAAAGACCCTCTTTGTTTGGTCGGCGGGTGTCGTGGTAAATTGAAATTACACAGTTACTTTTCATAATTCAGTTTTTGTTTGCACAGTATTTGCACACTTTTGTTATTAATAACAGGTATTAAATCACTATTTAAGTTTGATGAATCCCTGTAAAGTCAAAGGTCAGCTTAACAAAACAAAGAAAAGTCTTATTGTTACATTAATATAACTTATGCCTTACAAGCAGGGGGTCACAGGTTCGAACCCTGTAGCTCCCACAGAAAAGCCTCACAATGATGTGGGGCTTTTTTATTGGAATGCATTTCTTCTATATTTTATACAGCAAAAGCTCGGATACTTATTACATTGGAGAAACTGAGGATCTCGGGCTTAGGGTGACTCAGCATAACTCCGGTAAATATGCCGGTGCATTTACAACAAGAGCTTCAGATTGGATTTAGAACTTTCTATCCCCTTTGATGATATAACACAGGCGAGAAAAGCAGAAGCTTTCGTTAAGAAAAAAGAATCACTAACGTTTGTTCAGAAACTAACGCCGATCAACGTTGTTCCCTGCATAAAATATGCCGGCACTTGCGTCCAAATTCCCCAAAAATCCAAGCAATTCCCCAACCAAGCGAGATATAAAATTTCATATGTAAGATTTTCATGCGTTCTGTGAAGCGGCGAATTGTCAGCCTCTCTAGCTTTGCGGATACGCATTAGCTAACCCTTTTCATGAAAAAAATAGAATCGGATTCAACCCTTCTTACAAGTTCCTCCCAGACTTCCGACCTTGAAAAAAGATTGGCACTACTTACAATCAACACGGAAGAACCCTTTATTCTGATTGGCACCGACCTTAATATTATTACCTACAACGAAAAATTTGAAAAACTTTACCTCACACATTTTAAAAAGCATATCATCAAAGGTCGTTGCATCCTGGACTATTCCCAAAAAAACAGTATTGAAGACCTCAGGAAGTTATACCAGAGCGTTTTTTCCGGTGAAATCCAACATTCTGAATTCGAAATAACTAATCCCGGTGCGGAGCCTCACACTCTAAAAATAAAATACAAACCAGCTTACGACGAAAATAAAAACATAGTCGGAGCCTTTGTTAGTGCAACAGATGTAACTACAATTAAGAAGTCGCAACAGCAACTATCTCAGAGTGAAAAACGCTTCAGAGCCCTGGTTGAAAATGGGCAAGACGCTCTGGCCATTATTGGCTTAGATGGCCAATTAAGTTACGTTTCGCCGTCAGTTAAAAAACTGTTAGGTTACACGGAAGCAGAGATGTTGAAAATTAATGTTTTTTCACTTCTCCATCCGGATGACCTTGAGCTTGCAAAGCAAAAAATTGAAACGGTTCTTCAATCGCCGGGGGAGTCTCTTTCTATTGATAAGGTCCGGTTCTTCCATAAAGACGGAACCTGGCATTGGTATGAATCGACTTTAACCAATTTTAGTCAAGATCCTCTCATAAATGGCATTACCAGCAACTTCAGAGACATCACGGAAAAAGTTAAATCCGAGCAACAAAAAGAGTTTGATCACAATAACCTTAGTGCCCTGATAAACAATACCCGGGACATGATGTGGAGCATTTCTGTAGACGGAAAATTAATTAGCTCCAATGCTGCCTTTGATGAAATGGTCAAACGCATGTCGGGTTCCGATGTAGTAAAGGGGGGAAATGCTCCTACAAAAGGATTCTCCAGGGAGAACTTACAACGATGGGAACAATTATACGCCCGCGCTTTCTCGGGAGAAAGTTTCACCATTGTTGAATATACGGAGCTCCCTGAAGAACATTGGTCGGAAATATCTTTTTATCCGATACGCAACGAAAATGACATTGTTGGTACGGCGTGCTATGCGCGTAACATTACTGAAAGGAAATTATTTGAAAAACAACTTGAGAGTCAGACCAAAAATATTTTAATTGTAAAAAATGAACTTGAATATAGTGAATTGAGACTTAAACAAGCGCAGTCGATTGCGCGTGTTGGTAGTTGGGAAGTTGATTTCGCGTCTAATTCATCAATATGGTCTGACGAAGCTTATAATATTTATGGTTTGGAACCCGGAGATCACAAACTATCTTTTGAAGAGTGGAGATCTTTTATTCACCCGGAGGACCTGCCGGGTTTTGAAGCGGAAATGAAGCGGCATAGAGAGGCGCTGGACGAATCGAGCTTCAAACACCGTATTATTTGTAAAAATGGCAAAATAAAACATGTCATTTCAGAAAGTCGTTTCGAATTTGATGACTCTGGCAAACCTGTTGGCCTTTACGGGGTTGTACACGACATTACGGCTAGAGTAAGGGCAGAAAAAAAACTGGTAGAAAGCCACACGTTGCTAAAGAAACTTACGGATAACTTGCCGCTGGCAGTTTATCAGTTTGAAATAGACCCATTGGGAAATATGAGCTTTCCTTTCATGAGCACAGCAATTCAGCTCTTAGTTCCCAACGTCGATATTGACCTTATTAAAAAGGATGTATCTCCTATTTTTGCCGCCGTACATCCCGAGGATCTACCTTCCCTGATTACCTCTATACAAGAATCAAAAAACACATTAGAGAATTGGCAGCTGGAATTTAGAATACTCGAGGGCGAAAATTTAAAGTGGATAAACGGTTTCTCCAGGCCACAAAAAAAAGAAGACGGCTCTGTTGTATGGTATGGTTATCTACGAGACATAACGGAGAAAAGACAAATCACCGAAGAAATAAGAACCGCAAAAGAACGTTATGATCTTATTGCAAAAGCAACCAATGATGCTTTATACGACTGGGACTTGACTACTGAAGAAGTTTACAGAAGTGGCGACGGTTTAAAGGTGCTTTTTGGTTACGAGGATAAGGATGTTATCGCAGAATCTGATTTTTGGCACAAAAGAGTTCATCCGGAAGATGCAGACCTATGTTATTCAAAATTAAAACAAACCCTCGCTGACCCAACGCGCTCCACCTGCGACCAGGAATATAGATTCAGGAAAGCCGACGGCACATATGCCTACGTGTTTGATAAAGGTATTATCCTGAGAGACAGCAATGGGGTTGCACAACGGATGATAGGCGCTACACAGGACGTTACAAGGCTCAAGGAATCCGAAACGCTCCTAAAAGATCTAAATGAGAAGCTAGAGAAAAGAGCAAAAGAACTTGCTTTGTCAAATGCAGAATTGGAACAGTTCGCATATATCGCCTCACACGATCTGCAGGAACCACTGCGAATGGTAACCAGCTTCCTGACACAACTCGAAAACAAATACAAGGAAAAGCTGGATGATAAAGCAAAACAGTACATTCATTTTGCAACCGACGGTGCCATTCGTATGAGAAGGCTTATCCTTGATCTTCTCGAATATTCACGCGTTGGCAAGCAGGTCAACGCCAAGGTTATGACCGACTCGAATACACTTGTTAGCGAATCAATAAAATTTAACAAACATCTGATAGAAGAAACCAAGGCTATCGTAACCTGGAAGAGTCTGCCGATCGTATACGGTTGCAACTCCAGGCTGTTACAGGTATTCCAAAATCTTATTGGGAATGCTTTGAAATACCAACAACCGGGTGCCCGCCCTGAGGTGACAATTATCGCCACGGAATCAGATTCACATTGGCAATTTACTGTTTCCGACAACGGAATTGGAATAGAAGAAAAATACTTCGAGAAAATATTCATTGTATTCCAAAGACTGCATAACAAAGACGAGTATTCGGGTACCGGCATTGGCCTTGCCATTTGCAAAAAAATTGTAGAAGGTCACGACGGACAAATTTGGGTTGAGTCCATCTTAGGCGAAGGAACACGTTTTCACTTTACCCTGGCAAAAAAACAATTAACCACATAAGAACTTAGAATATGACTATGAAACCGGTAAATATACTATTAGTAGAAGATAATGAGGGGGATATACTTCTGACCACAGAAGCCTTAAGCGAAGGAAAGATAAGTAATGTTGTTTCGGTTGTAAAAGACGGTTGGGAGGCGATTCAGTTCCTTGAAAAAAAAGATAGATATCAAAACGCCCTGAGTCCCGACATCATTTTGATGGATGTTAATTTGCCAAAGATGAATGGACATGAGGTAGTAAGGTACATAAAGTCGAGACCCTCATTAAGACATATCCCTGTAATAATGCTTACTACATCTGCGTCACCAAGAGATATCCAGGAATCCTATCAGAACCACGCAAATTGTTTTATTACTAAACCGGTAGAGGTTAGGGACTTTCTCCATGTGATAGCTTCTATAGAGAATTTTTGGATTTCAATTACTCAACTCCCTTTAAACGTGCTTAACTAAGGTGCCCTATTCTTCGCAGAAAATAACTATTATGGTTGTTGAAGACAACGCCGGTGATTTTGTTCTCATCGAGGAATATCTTCTGCAGGAGATGTCAAATGCTACAATTCTTCATGCAAAAACATTTGGCGAAGCAAAATCCCTGTCCAACACTATCGCCTTTGACGTGATACTTCTGGATTTAAGCTTGCCAGATGCCAGCGGAGAAGAGTTGATCTCCGAAACCTTAAAAATATGTGGCGACAGCCCAATTATCGTGTTGACTGGCTATAGCAACAAGAATTTTGGAATCAAAACACTTGGAATGGGAATTGCAGATTATCTGCTAAAAGACGAATTGAGTTCGCCGCATTTGTTTAAAAGCATTTTTCACAGTATTGAAAGAAAAAAAATAAATACATACCTGAGGACTTCGGAAGAAAAATACAGAAATCTTTTTCATTCAAGCCCATTACCAATGTGGGTATATGATCCTGATACATTCTTCTTTCTGGACGTAAATTCCGCGGCCTGTTATCATTATGGTTACACAAAAAACGAATTTTTATCCCTTACAATAGATCAGATCCGACCGGAAAAAGATATTGAAAAGGTACGTCGTCTTGCCATGGTTAATAAATTGGCAAAAAATGCATTTGAAGGCACGTTCGAGCATGTTAAAAAGAACGGCGATCTTATCGATGTGCTCATAAGAAGCAGCAGTATTGAATTCTCTGGCAGGGAAGCACGCCTTGTAATTGCTACTGACATTACAGAGAAAGTGAAAGCTCAGATTGAAAGGGAAAATCTTATTACCGAACTACTTCAAACGAATAAAGATCTCAAACAGTTCTCATACATCACTTCGCATAACCTTAGGGGTCCTATTGCTCAGTTATTGGGCCTTACAAATCTGTTAAATATTTATCAAGTAAAAGACCCTACTTTATCTAAGATACTAAATGGAATTAAAGCAGCGGCAGGAAGTTTTGACGAAACGGTAAGAGATCTGTCAATGGTTCTGGACATCAAAGAGAAAGTTGTCGTTACCAAAGAAGAAATAAATATTGAAGCCTGCCTGGATAAAGTTGTCGCTCAATGCAATGCTATGATTGAGCAAAGCTGCGCCCGCATCAGAACCAACTTCTCGAATGCACCAACGGTCAATTTTAATAAAGCTTACTTGGAAAGCATTTTAATCAATCTTTTGAGCAATGCCATTAAATACTCCTCACGGTCTGCCACACCACTCATAACAATTACAAGTAACATTTCAGGAAACAAGCTCATTCTAGAGTTTGAGGACAATGGATTGGGGATAGATATGAATTTGCATAGAGAAAGGCTCTTCGGATTGTATCAGAGATTTCACTATGACATCGAAGGAAAAGGCCTTGGACTGTTTCTGATCAAATCTCAAATGGAAGCTCTTAACGGAGCCATTGATGTAGAGAGCGAACCAAATAAAGGAACTAAATTTATATTACAGTTCGAGCGGCCTGACAGCTATCTTTCGACGGCCTAAACAATTAACATTTAAAAAAAACTATCCCAACTTAAAATTCGAAAGGGAATCGGGAAAAGGAACAAATTCTGTTTCGCCTGTGATCTTCGGAAATTTTTGATCTTTCCACTCCTGGATGGCCTGGTTTATTTTGTCCTTACTTGATGATACGAAGTTCCAATAGATATAACGCTCTTCGGGGAAAGCTTCTCCACCAAAAATATAAATCGTACTGTTCGCATTCATTTTGAAAGAACAGAGTTTACTGTTTGCCGCAACCAAAATATTTTTAGGCTCAAATATATTTCCTTCGGCTTCAATACTTCCTTCAAGAATATACAAGGCACTTTCGCCGTATAGTTTATCTCCAAGATTTATCTCTGCAACTTCTTTGGATTTAATCTCTAACATGTATAGAGGGCTGTAAACCGGCACTGGTGATTTCTTGTCCATCAGAGTGCCGGCAATTAACTTGTAACTCACGCCGTTCTCTATCCAACCCGGAATATCTTTCTCTTCTACGTGAGTAAAATTCGGTTCTATGTCTTCTTTGTCCTTAGGAAGAGCAACCCAAATTTGTAATCCATGCAGTTTCCTTTCTTTTTGTTTCAGATCTTCTGGACTGCGTTCCGAATGCACAACACCTTTCCCGGCAGTCATCCAGTTTACCGCACCTGGATTAATCTGTACTTCGCTGCCAATACTGTCGCGATGCATGATGCTTCCTTCAAATAAAAATGTAAGCGTTGAAAGACCAATGTGAGGATGTGGCCCAATATCCATATTGTCTCCGGCTTTCACCGTAATTGGTCCCATGTGATCTATGAAGGCAAAGGGGCCAACCGTGCGTTTACTTCTGAATGGAAGGAGGCGACCAACCATAAAACTTCCTACGCTGGCTTCCCTTTCCGGTATGATCATTTGCAGATTAGACATGATTATTTTTTTTCAGTATACTTTTCCTTGTGCAACTCTTCCGCTTCTTCAATGGAATGCGAAACGGAAAGATCTACTTCTTCCTTTGCCATCTGACTCAATCGCCTGTAAAAATCGCTCAGTACCATCAATTCTTTTTCGGTAAGTTCCTCCACATCTACAAGCCTGTTGCTCGGTCCTTTTAAGGAGGCGATCAGTTCATTCAATTTTAAATGTACGGCTCTGGAATCTTTATTCTGCGAACGCTGAATGAGGAAAACCATCAGAAATGTTATAATGGTAGTGCCTGTATTTATAACCAATTGCCAGGTATTCGAGTAGTCGAATATCGGTCCGGTTAAGAGCCAAATCAATACGATCAAAACAGCCAGAATAAAAGCAGCTGTAGATCCGGTAAATTCTGTACAGTAACGCGAAATTTTTTCGTAAATATTCGAACCCTTTTTTTTCCTTTCCATATTATTTATTTATGCAGATTATTTATTGCCAGCCAGGCCATCAAACCCATCCCGGTCTCAAGGGCGCTTTCTTCAATATCAAAAGTAGCTGTATGCACACCAGAAGAGTATTCTCCGTTGTTACCTGATGTTCCCAATCTAAAAAAACAACTTGGTACTTTTTGTGTGATGAAAGCAAAGTCTTCCGCCGTCATTCGCAAAGGAAGTTCCTCCACGTTTTTAGTTCCGAGATAAACTTCCGCCGCCTCTCTCGATATGCTTGTAACGGCAGCATCATTCACTAAAAACGGATAACCTTTTTCTATTCTGATTTCTGATTTTAGTCTGTATTTGTCAGAATAATTGTTTACGATCTTTTTCAACTCCGAATGCACTTTTTCTCTCCAGATTTCATCCATTGTCCTGAACGTGCCTGCTATCTCCACTTTGTCTGGAATAACATTCGTAGCACCCTTGCCTTCTATTTTTCCAAATGCAACAACCGTCGGAATATTTTCTCCTCCAAGTTCTTTAATCGATTGTTTGTCCGAAAAGCTTTTGTTGATTTCGAGTAAAATTTCGGATGCAATAATCAGGGGGTTAACATAGTCAGCTGGCATTGCGGCATGGCCGCCTTTTCCCTGAACTGTAATGTAGAGCTCGTCAGTGCTTGCCATATACATACCACTTTTGAAACCTACTTTTCCTGCGGGCATTCCGGGAAATACATGAAGGGCGATGGCCTTTTCTACTTTAGGGTTCTCAAGTACTCCGTCTGCAATCATTAAACTGGCGCCACCTGGCAAAACCTCCTCCCCTGGTTGAAACATTATTTTAACTGTTCCTTCCCACTCATTCTTCAACTCGTTAAGAATATAAGCAGCGCCTAAAGCACAGGCACTGTGGACATCATGACCACAGGCATGCATTACTCCTTCATTTACAGATTTATAACTGACATCATTCTTTTCAAATATCGGCAAAGCATCCATATCCGCGCGTAAGAGTACGGTTCGGCCCCCGGGATTCTTTCCCCTGATCAGTGCTATGATCCCCGTTTTTACATGACCACTGGTAAATTCAATACCCGCACGTTGTAATTTTTGCTGGATATATGCCGAGGTTTTAAATTCCTGGAAAGAAAGTTCAGGATTACGATGGAGCTCTTGTCTTACAACTCTTACTTCGTCAAAATACTTCTTTGCAAGAGCCTTTATTTTAGCATGGTCTGGAATCATACCCGCAGCCTTTATTGATTTTATATCTCCCAATATTAGTAAGAAAAATCTTTTAGAAAAAACGAGGGGATTTGCAGCCTAGTTTAAAAATCTGTAGTGAGTGACAACGCCACTACTTTTTTCTGAATCACCCTGTTATCTACTCCCCATCCAAAATCAAGCCGTACAAAATAACCCAGGAGTCTGGATCTTAAACCAAAACCGAAGCCTCCAACAAGAGGATTCTTAACGTCAATTACGGTTACCACAATGCCAGAACCACCCTGCGTACCGATATCCTTTTCCTTGTATTCTATAACGTTCTGCGTGTTTTGTTTGTCTAATGGATTTGATCCGTACCAAGCCATTCCCAGGTCGGTGAAGCCAATCACCTGGAAGTTGTTTATGAAATCAGATCTGAGAGGTCTGTTCATAAGATACCTGAAAAGCGGAACACGTAATTCGGAGTTGAACACTACAAAGTTATTTCCATTCCGGATATTTTGTTCGTAACCCCTCATATTGGTGGCGATGGTCTGGAATCCATACTCCTCCGGATGAACGATGCTTACATTGCTGTTGAATTTCGGAAACAGCCAATTATCAACGCCGCCCATGTAAAATATCAATTTATCCGTCCCCATGGAGTTTCCGCCTGCAAGGCGATTGCACCAGGTAATCTGGCGATGCACCCTTTGATAGTGCCTTGCATCGAACCCAGAAGTAAAAAGATCTCTCGGTTTGTCGCTCTTAAACATCCAATACTCAGTCCACATTTTAAAACGGAAGCCATTTAAAATATTGAGCATCACTTTACGGGTATTGTCATAAACATACTCCAACCGGGCGCCACCGAGATTTTGATAAGCAGGATCGGTAACCAGGGCAAGCGGGAATTCCTGTGCAGATAAAGGTGTATACTTATCATTACGGTAAAGCAAAGACCCCTTTACAGAAGAAACCTGACTGAAAGGATACTTTACAGTGTAACGAACTGTGCTGGTATGGATTCTTGCATCAAAATACTTACCCTGGTCATCTCCAACCTCTACCTTATAAAACGTTTGCCTGTCGAGTACAATCTGGTGATCAAATATTCTCCTGCGCTGTTCCCAGGATAACATAAATTCATTATCGAGCTGTGGATTGATTCTGAATCCTCCTGTGATTCTCTGGTCTTCGAACAAATCGCTAATAGAAACTTTTGTGAGGAAGTTGAAGCCTGGGTTTAAATAAAGAGGCGCGCCGCCACCCGTAAAAACCTGGTAATTGTTAGCAAGGAAAGAGTTGTCGAATTGGGTTACAACATTGTCGGTATAAAACGATGTGTAATAATTTTTCTGGACCGGGAATTTTAACTTACCATCCGATTTTTTCTTCAGACTGTCTAGTTTGGTGGTTTGACCGTGTGATTGTGGGACATATACGTTTGTCTGCCTTTCGTTCTCGAAACGGTAATTTTCAAAATCAATTCCCTTGTCGCCTTCGGCCGGTGGCTTTACGCTGGGAGCATTATTTTCGGGTGCCTGTAAGTCTTTGTATTCAGCCGGATTGGTTACTGCGGGACTGATATAACTTCTTTCCCATGTCTTAACGGGCTCCCTTTGTGTTATGTTCTGCAAATTGTCGCCCGAACTAATAAGCATCATGTTATTTCCATTCGCATAAATTACATCTGCTATATGTTTCCCATCAAAGCTAACACTCTGCTCCAGTATGTTCCGATCGTAATTCGTAACAGGTTTATATTTAAAAAAATAACGGTAGTGCTCGGTTGTATCCACAAAAGAAATTGAACTGTCATACTCTGCAAGGTAGCGGTTGTAAATACCGCTATAGTCGCTCAGAAAAGTGATGTAATTGGTACCGTATGCCTGCGGATGCGTTTCGTTCACATCCGGCGTGTTACTCACCCTTACCAGAACTCTGCTACCGATGGGATACTGCGCCATAAACAAATCCATATTTCTGTTTCCCTTCAGATAGTACTGTGCATCTTCGTTAGGCCTGATGGTATCGTTTATACGATTACTTTCAAATACAATTTGTTTGGAAGCTCTCACAAACACCGGATTCTGGTCATCCCACGAATCGTTGGTAAGCTGCTCAATTGCACTGGTATTAAGTCCAAAAATAAATATGTCGCTCTGTCCCTTCCCCTTCTTTACAGCGCTCATCACCATCTTTTTACCGTCATTGCTGAACGAAAAGCTATTCACCTTGTCAAAACCTGTCAGGTTTCTTTTTACAACTTCGTGTGTTTCGAGGTTGATGGTATGAATGATGAGTTGTTCTTTTACAGGGTAAATCATTGCTATCACATCGCCTTTTGGATGCCATCCCAGCAGAGGATAATTAAAATCATCTATTTGTTCGAGTTTAG
>JAEUTM010000476.1 GCA_016788025.1 Bacteroidia bacterium | reverse complement strand
GCATAATACCAGCCCTTGGTCATTTTCAGTCGCACTAAAATTCTCTTTTTTTAGAAATTTCACAGCGTTTTCCAAAGATATATCAAGTTTTTTTACATGTGTTCGAATTGCCGGAAACCATGCTAATTCATGGTTTGGCACAAAATCCTTTCCTTTTATTTCTCCCAAACAAACGCCTGCTTTTTTTAAATAAAATTTCTTTTTTGTTTGATTCATAAATTCTTTAACCGCTGGATTAACGAGATGAAAATTGTTACCGTTTTTTATGAACAAACCCTCCGAAATGCCAGTAAAATCAATAATCGCCTGTCTTTCGTTCTTCGAAGTTTCGGAAACTTCATTTTTTTTGGACATTTTATAATGAGCAATGTCCGGATCATCTTTTTTACGCAAAACACTGCAAAAAAAGCCTTCACTTTTGGTGAGATGCGGGTAAAATCTATAACCCAAATCACCAGACACAATATTCCAGTTTTTATCTGCTGGAATTCTTACAATTTCCATATCCTTCACTTCAACCAGCCATCTTACAATAGCTTCATTTTCTTCTTCGGAGTAAGAACAGGTACTGTAAACCAAAATTCCTGAGGGTTTTAAGGCTGGAAGAACGTCTGTTAATATGTCTTTTTGCCTTATCGAGCAACTGACAACCGCTTCGGGACTCCATTCTTCAATTGCCTCGGGTTGTTTCCTGAATAAGCCACTTCCGCTGCATGGCGCGTCTACGACTATAGCATCAAAAAAATCGGGCAACTCTCCAAAATTCCGGGGCTCATTATTAGTCACTATCGTGTTGTTTGTACCCCATTTACCAAGATTTTCGGCCAATATTCCGGCTCTGGATTTAATAATTTCATTTGAAACAAGGAGACTTTCCGGCGAAATCAACGAATTAATCAAAGTGCTTTTTCCCCCAGGCGCTGCGCAGAGATCAAGAACATTGACAGGTTTGCTAAGATCCAGACTGTTTTTCAAAAGATGTTCAATAAACATACTGCCGGCCTCCTGAACGTAATAACAACCAGCGTGAAATAATGGATCGTATGTAAAAGAAGGCCTATCGGCAAGATAAAAAGCTCCGTCACACCAAGCCACCGTATCCGCAAACGTAAAGTCCAGGTCCACTGATTTAAATGGATTTAATCGGATAGAGGTTATCCTCTTTTCTTTTTTGTGAGCTTCAATAAATGCATCTCTCTCAAAACGATCGAGGTGACTTAGGCTTTCTAAAAGTTGAGAGGGAAGGTTTGGCATTATTAAAATTAAACAGTTTCTTTGTTAAAAAAATAATGAAACACTCTAAAACAGGCTTCATTATTGGTTTTTATGGAGCACAAAGTAACTAAAATAAAACTTTCCGCGGAAGCGGCTTATCATAAAATTAAAAGCTGGTGTGCATACCAGGAAAGGTCTCAAAATGAAACTCTGAAAAAGTTATCTGAATTTGGATTACAACAAAGTGAAGCTGAAATTATCCTTGCGAATCTAATTTCAGAGAATTTTGTAAATGAGGAGCGTTTTGCGGCTACCTACGCAAGTGGCAAATTCAGAATTAAACACTGGGGAAGGCACAAGATAAAGATGGGACTACGTGAACACAAGGTTTCCGATTATTCCTTAAAGAACGCGCTTCAAAGCATCGATGAGAATGAGTATCTTGAGACCATAGAAAAACTAATTCAGAAAAAGTTGGAAACCTCGAAAAGTCTTGAAGACCAGAAAAAAAAATACCAGGTTACGAAATACCTTATTTCCCGTGGTTTTGAAGCCGATATTGTGACGCAGCAACTAAATAAAATACTAAAAGGAAATTAATGAATTTAGATTTAAAAAATAAAAGAGCAATAGTTTGTGGCAGTACACAAGGTATAGGCAAAGCAGCAGCCATGGAGTTGGCGGCGATGGGAGCGCATGTAACGCTTGTTGCGCGTAACGAGCAGAGTCTCAAAACGGCAAAAGCAGAGCTGCCCAATAATGGCAACCAGCTGCATTCATACCTTTGCGCCGATTTCTCAAATCCAACACAGTTAAAAGAACTTGTAGAGCAGTTTATTCAAAGAACTGGTCCGGTTCATATTCTTATAAATAATACAGGTGGGCCACCAGCAGGACCTGTGAATACTGCCGCTACAGAAGAATTTATTTCTGCGTTCAACAATCATCTTATTTGCAATCACGTTCTTGCTCAGGCCTGTATTCCTGGAATGAAAAATCAATCATTCGGCAGAATTGTTAATGTTATTTCTACTTCTGTTAAACAGCCCTTACCGAATCTTGGAGTAAGTAACACCATTAGGGCCGCTGTGGCCAATTGGGCGAAAACAATGGCAAACGAACTCGGAAAGTACAATATAACAGTTAACAATGTGTTGCCCGGCGCAACGGCTACCCAGCGACTGTCCAACATTATAGAAAACAAGGCCCTGAAGACAAACCACCCTCAGGATGAAGTTAAAAACGAAATGATCTCTGAAATTCCGCTGGGTCGTTTTGCTGAGCCATCTGAAATCGCTAATGCTATTGCTTTTTTATGTTCACCTGCGGCTGCTTACATTAATGGGATAAATCTACCTGTTGATGGAGGCAGGACCTCTTCTTTATAAAGTTAACATTTGTGTGTTATTAAAACTATGGTCCGTAGGAAAGAGACTGAACTTTATTAGGGTATTTTAGGGCCATGATTAAATCCTTTTTTATCATAATCAATTCTGTTGTGCTTTTTATCTTTGGTTTGATAACTGGAGATGGGGGCATAACGGTTACGCATAACATTCCGGCTAATATTGTAGCAGGGCAGGATGTAGCGATAGAAATGAAGATCGATAAAGGGAGTATGGGTGGTTTTGCAAAATTTCAGATTGAACTGCCGGACGGGATTACTATTAAGGAAAGCGAAGACAAAGGCGCAAATTATAGTTACAACGAAGGAATAGCAAAATGGGTATGGGCAGCTTTACCCACGGAAAGTGAAATTGTTATTAAACTTACAATAGTTGCATCGGAGGCGGTTAGTGGATTAAAGACAATTGGTGCTAAATACTCATACGTAGAAAACAATGTGAAGCAGGTTGTGGAAATGACGCCGGCTGAGTTTACTGTTCACCCTCCCGGCACAGATATCACTAACCTTGCAAATGTAACTCCTCCTCAGACACCCGATACTTCCGCAAAAAATACAGCGTCGCTTGCAAACACAGCCGGAAACGATACGAATGGAATTGTTTCGGTAAAAAGAAGTATTACTGCGGGCGGTGCGGATAATGAATTTCTGATAACACTTAATATTAAGAAAGGTAACACGAAGGGATTTGCAAGATATAGCGATCTGATTCCCGACAATGTTATAGTTAAGAGTGCAAAGACAGATGGAGGTTCTTTTTCGGTATCGGATGGAAAGTTGAAATTTGTTTGGGTTAATGTTCCCGAAAAAGAAGAACTTGAAATTTCATATACGATCAGCGGGACTAATGCTGATCCTGTAATGCTTGGTGGTGAATATTCTTACCTCGAGGACAATCAAAGCAAAAAATACAAAGTGCCTCTCGAAACAATAGCTTTCCAGACAAATCAATATGCGGCCAAAAAAGCTGAGGAGACTAAGGAGTCGGAGAAAACAAACCTGCCTGAAACCAAAACTTCAGATCCTGAAACAGCCAATCCAGCAACAGTGAAATCTGTAGAAGAAAGCGTTGCTAAAAAGTTGGCAGAGAGCATTAACGAAACGATGACAGAGAATAAAAAACAAGGAACTTTAAATTACATGGTTCAGGTTGGCGCCTTTACCAATGCGAAAGTTACGGCGCAACGTATGAAACAAAAATTTAAGATAAATCAAAAGATAAAGTCAGAAATGGCTGATGGTTACACCAAGTTTATGATTGGTTCTCATGGAGATTACAGGTCGGCTCACGATCAAAGAGAAACCAT
>JAEUTM010000456.1 GCA_016788025.1 Bacteroidia bacterium | reverse complement strand
TCTTCGGAAAAATGTCTTTCGGCTTCGTTAAGATCTTCTTGCGCATCCTGAACTTTTTCGGCAGCATGCTCAACTTTTTGTTCCTGCGAGCAGCCTGGCGCTATAAGAAGTCCACCAATTAACAGAGTGTTTAAAATAATTGCTTTCGTTTTCATATGGTTTTTGGATTATAGGTTTTTACCAGCGTCTCGCAGAGCTTTAATTTTATTGTGATCGGATTTTAATTCATCCAACTGCATTTTTACCATGCGGCTCAGATCAGCAGTAAGCAAATGATCTTTATCTTCAGCTACAGCATCGTAAACTTCTTTTGCCGCATCTTCGCCAAACTCGCACGAACTCAGAATTTCGTTTCTGTTCTTACCTGTTAAAGCAGCTTTAATATCCATCCAGGCGCGGAATATTTTTCCTGAGTTTTTTGTTCCTTCTGTCGGTTCCCCGCCTAAAGCGCTTATTTCTCTTGCCAGATCACTTCTGAAAGAACGGCTATGAGCAGCCATGTTTGTAAATAGGGTTACGAGATCGTCTTCTTCTGTTTCGTTGATAGCTCTCTCATATCCCTGAATACGATCGTTATTAATTTCCACCAATTCATTCAGGCGTGAGATCAGGTTCTCGTTTTTTCTTGATGCAGTTTCCATTTTAGTAATGATTTTATAAGTTCAGGCATTAGTCCTCAAGAAATATGCCAACTGAGGCAAAGTCTGTTAAGCGAATGCTAAGGCGTTTTTTGTCTCCACAATTGCTTTTTAAACCTCCCACAATTCCCCGCTTTGGGGAATTTTTTACCAATTTCTACAGCATTGGGATCAAGCCTTGATTAGAAAATATTTGGTTATCAGCCGTTTATGCTTTGTTAAAAGTGTGGCACAATCTTAGACTTTATTTCCACAATTCATTAGAACTTTTAAAAAACGATACTATGGAAAACACTGGAAAATTGGTTGGCGCCTTGATACTGGGAGCAGCCGTTGGTGCAGCACTTGGAGTGTTACTGGCACCAGACAAAGGGAGCGAAACACGCAAAAAATTATTCAACGGTGCCAAAGATATGGCCGAAGATCTTAAAGAACGCGTAAAAGAAAGCGCTGGAAAATTAAGAGACCTGGTTGAAGAAAAAACGGATGATCTTGTTCGTGGTGCAGCACCGAAAGCAAATCATCAATACAAAGCCGCCACCGAACGCGTAAAAAACGATCAAGCCTGATTTATTAAAAACCCTGCTATATGGAAGAGCAAAGTAAGATAGAAGAAACAGTAGACAACGTTAAAGATTATTTAAGTACGCGTTACGAACTTACCATATTAAAGGGAGCAGATAAAATCTCACACATCGGTTCAAATGTTCTTTCTTTTATTCCCCTGTTCTTTCTTACGGCTTTAACCATTGTGTTGTTAAGCTTCGCTCTTGCATTGTATTTAAACATGACAATGGAAAGTAGTTACGCCGGATTCCTGATTGTAGGCTGCATTTACTTTGTGGTACTGCTTGTTTACTTAATGATCAGGAAAAGCGGAGTGGCAAAACCTCTCAGGAATAAGATCATCCACGAATTATTTAAAACTCATAATCTCTGAACATGAACTTACCGGAAGTTGTAATAACCAATGATCTCCAGTTACACAAACGTATCATGGAGCTCAACTATCTGAAAGAAGAACAGGAAACGTTGATCAAAAGAAATTTCAGAGAAATATCTTATTCGCTTCAACCTGCAACGGTGATAAAAAATATGGTTGCCAAGCTAACCGATGCTCATGACGAGAACACAAACATCGTTTCTATGGGTGTTGGGTTTGGAAAAGACTTTCTGATCAACAAGTTGTTTGGAAAAAAAGGATCGCTAAAAGGATATCTTACATCAATGGTCGTAAAAAAAGCTACAGACTATGTATTGGATAAACATCCCGACCTGATCACCAAAGGAATAAACAAACTGCAGCATTTTTTACTGCCATCGAAAGTACGATCGTTTTAAATAACAAATTACACAAACCTAAATAAAATTAAGACCTATGAAAAAGCTCATTGTACTGGCAAGCGCAATAATCCTTGGATCCGCGTTTGCCTCATGTAAAAAAGAATATAAATGCGAATGTGAAAAAACGTATACCGGAAGCAGTGCTTCCATTACAATAGATGATGGAACCTATACTTACAAAGACACTAAAGCGAGAGCTATCAGTCGTTGTAACGATCAGGAAGGAACCGGAACTGATGGTGTTGGAGACTATACAAGAGACTGTGAAATTCGCTAAACAAATTGTGGTTTTCCACATAAATCAGCGCAACGCAAGGCCTTGGTCAACGCTGCGCTGATTAAAATTGATTACATTTAAATAGTTATTTTTTAACCCCCCTAAAAATAATGTTTGCCCTGATGAACAAGAAAGTATTGATTATTGACGATGAAGACGATCTGCGTTTTCTGTTGCGTCGTGCCTTCGTTGCTCGAAATTACGCTGTTGTGGAGGCTGGAAACCTGAAACAGGGCTACGAACATTTCAGTCGTGAAGACCCTGACGTAATTATTATGGACATTAATCTCCCCGATGGTAACGGAATCCAGTTTGCCAAAAAGTTCAGGAACAACAAAACGATTCTTATCTTTGTTAGTGCCGATCATGACAAACTTACCGAAGGATACAAAGCAGCCGGAGCAAACGGCTTCTTTAAAAAACCCTTTGCAGTAAACCAACTTGTAGACTTAATAAACAACCAGGTACAAATCAATTCATCACCAAACAGCAATTAACCCTATGGCTAGAATATTAATAATCGACGACGACATGGACATTTGTCTTTTATTGGATCGCTTCCTTAAAAGAAAAGGCCATGACACCAATTATGTGAACAGCGGCAAAAAAGCAATTACTTTTTTAAAGGAAAACGAAGCAGATATTATTTTCTGTGATTTCAGGCTTCCTGACTCCGACGGTAAAGAGCTTTTGTTAAGCATTAAAGAACTAAATCCAAAAAGCCAGGTGATTATTATTACCGGCCACTCGGATGTAAAAACTGCCGTGGACGTTATTAAAAATGGTGCTTTTGATTACATCATCAAGCCACTGTTGCCAGAAGAAATTTTAATGCTGGTTGATAAGGCCCAAGCGGATACTGCTAACAGAACCAATGCTGAAAAATTATCTTCGGAAGATAACAAAGCGGAGGCTATTCCAAATAAAAGGCCTGTGAACAGGGATCTGAAAAATTTTGTAGTTGGCACCAGTAAAGAAGCTGAAAAATTACATAGCCAGATAAAGCTTGTAGCGCCAAC
>JAEUTM010000366.1 GCA_016788025.1 Bacteroidia bacterium | reverse complement strand
AGGTAACAGCCTGCAAGGTGGCCAATATGTACTGGTCCGTTTGCATATGGAAGAGCAGCGGTTACCAGAGTTCTTTTAAAATCAGAATTCATAAATGTGTAAGGGTGTTCCAGGAGATTAAAATTAAAACACCTTATTTCTTTATAAGTTATTAATTGTTACTTTTATATATACAAAGGTAAGTATTATTAAAATAAATTATCATGAGCAAAAAAGAAAACTGGAAAGCTATTACCATCGACGGTAAGAAGCCGACTGTGCCTTACATGATATCTAACCAGGGCCGTTTCGGTGTTCTCGTTGAAGGAAAAGTTCAGGTGAGAAAATTTAAACCTACGGCCGGTAACTACCGGTACAATACGCGTCAAAACGGAAAAAACAAAGCCATTTTCCTGGCCAGAGAAGTTGCGACGGCGTTTCTAAAAAAACCTTCACCTAAACACAAGTATGTGATCCATAAGGATCACAACTATCTTAACGACCAGGTCAGCAACCTAAAATGGGCAACGCAATCAGAACACAGAACGCACACCGCTATGAGCCCACGATCTGTGCAGGCAAGAGATAAGAAGGCTATTACGAAAAGTACACATTCAAAAGTGCTTGACGAAAAGGGAGCAACTGCGCTTAAAAAAATGATCTGGGATCCTAAGCGCAAGATGTCTTACCGCCAGATCGCCGAAAAGTTTGGAGTTTCTGAGATGCAGATCTACAGGATTAAAAGCGGGGAGTTCTGGTATCATATCCGCGTGGAGAATGAACCGGCACACCCGAAGTATAAGAAAAACTTAAGTAACCTCGCTTTACAGGCAAAACAAAAGCCCTCTTCTAAAAGCAAGGCCAAATCCCGGAGAAAATAATGCTGGTACCGGAACACCTTGTTAAAGGGGATACTATCTTAATTATTGGTACTGCGAGGGCAAGAGGCAAGGCCGCATTGGCGCCTGCTATTAAGATTTTACAATCCTGGGGCTTAAAAGTCCTAACGGGAAAGAACCTTTACAAAACCCACCATCAATTTGCTGGTACCGATGCAGAAAGGGCTCATGATCTTCAGTGGGCAATTAATCATCCGGGTGCTAAGGCAGTGCTTATAGCCGGCGGAGGTTATGGTACCCTGAGGATAATTGATCAGGTTGATTTTAAACCGATGCAAAAATTCCCAAAATGGTTTATCGGTTACAGCGACACTACGGTGATACACGGGCGTCTTTTGAACGAAAAAGTAGCCTGTATTCATGGGACTATGGCTTTTCAGTTTGAAAAGAATAAAGAGGCAACAGACTCGATTAAAAGATTGTTATTTGGGGAACCAATCAAGTATACGATTCCCAGAAATAAACTTAATCGAAGCGGAACTGCACGAGCGAAAGTAGTGGGCGGAAATTTGTCTTTGATATACGCATTGAGCGGCAGTAAGGATGATCTTTCAACAAAAAACAAGATCTTATTTCTGGAGGATCTTGACGAGCAACTGTATCACATTGACAGAATGATGCTTCAGTTAAAAAGGAGCGGAAAGCTAAAACATCTGGCAGGCCTTATCGTCGGTGGGATGAGTGATATGAAAGATAATGCTGTGCCTTACGGTAAAACAGCTGAAGAAATAATTCATGATGCCGTTGGGGAATACGATTACCCAGTTTGTTTTAATTTTCCAGCGGGCCACATCGAAAAAAACATGGCTCTTTATTTCGGAAAAAAAGCAGAACTGAAAGTGACCAAAACAAACGTGTCCTTAAATTATTTGTAATATGTTTTGTGAAACACACGACGGGCAGAAGCTTTATTACGAAGTTCTGGGCAATCAAAACTCTGTTGAAACTATTGTATTTCTGAATGGATTAACACAGTCGACGGGGGCCTGGATGCTGACCACTCCATATTTTAAGACCAAATACAAAATCATTTTACTTGATTTTATTTTCCAGGGTCAAAGCGATAAAGAGGGGGAATGGAGAGACTTTGACACCCACGCTAACGATGTTCGCTCTGTATTGGAAAAGGAAAAAATCAATAAAGCTCATATTATCGGCATTTCATACGGGAGCCTTGTGGCGCAGCATATGGGCGTTCGATTTCCCCAATATGTCGATAGGCTCGTGTTACTTTCCACTTTCGCACATAAAACGCCCTATTATGAAGCCATAGAGCTAAGCTGGTGGAGGGCATTGGAAGTTGGAGGATATAATCTAATGCTGGATATTATGCTTCCAAGCGTTTTGAGCGAAGCATACTTTTCCAATCCACTGGTGTCGATTTCCAATTTAAAAAAGGGTCGACAGGATCTTAATCTTAATGCAGAAGCAATTTTCAAACTCATGCGCGCAACCAAGGAGCGTAAAGACTATAGAAAGGAACTCAGGAAAATTGTTTCTCCAACCTTAGTTATACAGGGAGAGAAGGATATTTTGTTTCCTGTGCATCTGGCGCGCGAAGTGTCTGAAAACATTAAACAATCAAAGCTGGTGGTTATCGTAAATGCCGGGCACACATTGAACCTTGAACACGTGGAGGAGGTTTGCAGGAATATTCTTGATTTTCTAAATTAAATCAAAAAGACTGTTCACGCCAGGATACCTGCCAACCGTAAACCCTTCTGCGTACTTAACACCAATTGCCCTTCCCCAGATAGACATCTTTGAATTAAGACTTTCCAGAAACTCCTTGCTGGATATTGGCGTTTCTGGTTCATTTGAACCTGGTTTATAGAACTGAGATGAGAAGGCCATAATGGCTTCATGTTTTTTATCGAAGTAAGGAGTAATGTCCACAACGAAGTCGGGATGAATAAAATGATCCTGAACATAATGATAAACAGCTTTTGGTCGCCAGGCCGGTTGTAATTTACCTTCAAAATGGGTTTCTATTTTTGCCAGGCCACTGTAAAAACATGCATCCGAGGTAAGTTTTGCCGCTCTTCCATGATCAGGATGCCTGTCGCTAATAGCGTTACAAAGCACTAGTTCTGGCTGATATTTCCGGATCTGTTCAATGATAAGTCGCTGGTGACTTTCGTCGTTCTGAAAGAAACCGTCTTTTAGGTTTAACTGAGTTCTGAAAGAAACGCCCAATATTTTTGCTGATGCATTAGCCTCTTGTGTTCTTAGTTCGGCGCTTCCCCTGGTACCTAGTTCGCCACGAGTAAGATCAAGGATCCCTACAGTTTTCCCCATGGCAATATGTTTAGCAATGGTACCACTACAACTTAATTCAACATCATCGGGGTGTACTCCTATCGCCAGGATATCAACTTTCATTTATTTGGAGTTTACTTTTTTAGTAAGATCATTAATCCTTTCATTCAACTTAGGCAATGAACGGAATAAAACATAAGAACGTTTAAAATCAGAATTATTAAAGGCGGGAGATCCTTGTACAATTTCCCCTTCCTTTTCTATACTGGCGCCAATTCCCGACTGCCCACCGATCTTTACGCCATTAGCAATTTTCAAATGTCCGGCAATACCAACCTGGGCGCCGATCATGCAGTTTTTTCCGACCTTGCTCGACCCGGCAACACCTGAAAGGCCCGCAATAACGGTATTTTCACCAACCTCAGCATTGTGTGCAATCTGCACGAGATTATCAAGTTTCACGCCTTTTCGTAAAATAGTAGAGCCCATGGTTGCACGATCAATGGAAGAGTTGGAGCCAATTTCAACATTGTCTTCTATAACCACGTTTCCAATTTGCGGAACTTTCTGGAAAGTCTGGCCCTCGGAATTTGGCGCAAATCCAAAACCATCGCTGCCAATCACCGTACTTGCGTGCACCGTGCAGTTGGCGCCAATTTTGCACTCGTGGTATATTTTAACGCCTGCAAAAAGAGTGGTGTTGTCCCCAATCTCACAATTATCTCCGATGTAAACCTGGGGATATATTTTAACGTTGTTACCAATTTTCACATTGTTGCCAATATATGCAAAGGCCCCCACATAACAGTCCTTACCTAGAGCCGCACTGGAAGCTATAAAGCTGGGCTGCTCAATGCCTGTTTTTGTGCCTTTTATCTGTGCATACATCTCCATTAGTCTAGCGAAGGACTCATAGGCGTTATCCACGCGCACAAGTGTAACTCCGCTTTTTACAGCTTTTTCCAGATGAAGATTTTTGTTTACAATAACAATACTTGCGTCTGTTGTGTAGATGAAGGGAGTATAAATTGGATTAGCCAGGAAAGTGAGGGTACCGGGTTTTCCTTCCTCAATTTTCGATAAAGTTGTTACGCTTGCTTTTGGGTCTCCTTCCACTTCTCCGTGCAAGAGGCCGGCTATTTGTTCTGCCGAGAATTCCATGAGTTTTAAAATGTAAAATTAATTATTTTTTCCACGTGCCGTTTTTTCTAAGGAAGCTTCCGAGATTACCCTTAAAAGTTTATCCTTTTCATTTTTCCAGGTCAACTCTTCTGAGGCTTTTTTTGTGTTTTTGCGATATTCGTTCAGGACTTCAGGCAAAAGCATTTCGTTAATTTTTTTTGCAATGTTAGCAGGATTGTGATCTGGGATAAAGTCGCCTACATTATATGCGCTGATAATTTTTTCAATCTCCGGTAAACGGCTAGCCAGTATTGGAGTTCCGGCTTGCAAATAGTCAAAGATTTTGTTGGGAAGACTATAATAATAGTTGAGGTTTGTGTTTTTGTCAATGCTTAGACCAAGGTCAGCTAAAGCTGTATACTGCACAAGTTCGGATTTTGGTAGTTTGTAAATCATCCACACCTTGTCTTCAAGTCCCAGAGAGACTATCTTTTGTTTTAAACCCTCCCAAACATCTCCCGAGCCAATGATGAGAAGCAATGCATTTTTTACATCGGTCATAGATTCAATGAGTTCTTCGGCGCCACGGTCTATGTTTATTCCTGCGCCCTGTAAAAGAATTATTTTCTTATCAGAGGGCAAGCCAAGCTCCGGCCTTGTTTTAGGAATGAGATTTTCAGGTTTTTCTGAAATGTTTCGAACGCTAACAAAGCTCACGCCGTAGCGTTCTTTAAAAATGGACGCAATACTGTCGTTAACAGTTATGCAGTGCTTTAGTTTGGGTACAATCCATGATTCCAGGCGCTGCCAAATCCTTCTTTTGAAAGGAGAATTAAGTAGCTCTGGCACATCGCAGAACAATTCGTGGCTGTCATAAATAAGCGGGATATTTTTTATGCGCGAGACGAGGTAATTAGGCAGCAAGGTATCTAAATCGTTTGCATAAAGAAGTTCCGATTTGGAAAACAAGAGTTTAAAAAAAAGGCGAACGTTGAAAAACAAATAGAAAAGAGGCCCCTTTTTGAAGAGCAAAACCATCCGTTCGGCGCTAAACGGCCAGGAAGGAAGCGGTAAAGATTCAGGGAGTTTTCGTCCAATAAGCTTTACCTCATAATCACACTCTATTAATGCTCTGCAGGTTTTTTGCACTCTGTTATCAGTTACCAGATCGTTAATTACACTTACGAGCGCTATTTTTTTTGTTGTAAACAAATACTTTGTTGATATTGGCTTAAAGATAGAAATATTACACCTAATTAATTATTTATTTTTGTCTGAAGCATGGTGGAAACAAGGCAGAACGTAAATCTTAAGGGCTTTAATACGTTTGGAATTGAAGTTTATTGTGATCTTTTAGCGGAAATAAATTCGATCGAAGATTTCAGAGAACTTACTGGCTCGGAGCTATACAAGAATAGTAAAAAATTGATTCTTGGCGGCGGGAGTAATATACTTTTTACGGAGAACTTTAAGGGTCTTGTAATTAAAAACAATATCAAAGGAATTTTCAAAATTTCAGAAGACGAACGTTCTGTTATTGTAAAGGCAATGGCAGGGGAGGTGTGGCATGATTTCGTGATGTGGTGTATTCAATTCGATTATGCAGGATTGGAAAATTTATCTTTAATTCCGGGTTGCGTAGGCGCAAGTCCTATGCAAAATATAGGCGCTTATGGGGTTGAGATCAAAGAATTGTTTGAAGAGCTGGAAGCCCTTGATATGGAAACCGGGGAGGCTAGAATATTTAAAAAGCAAGACTGCGCTTTTGGATATAGAGAAAGTGTTTTTAAGCATCAATACAAGAGCCGTTATATAATTGTATCTGTTAGTTTCAGGCTACAAAAGAGTCCGAAACTAAATACTACGTATGGCGCAATTAATGCGGAGCTGGAGAACATGGGCGTTAAAAATCCCTCTATTAAAGATGTATCACAGGCTGTAATCAGAATTCGTCAGAGTAAGTTGCCCGATCCTAGAGTAACTGGAAATGCCGGAAGCTTTTTTAAAAATCCTGAAGTAACCGCTTCAAAGTTCTCTGAACTCAAGGACAGGTTTGATGCTCTTGTGGCATATCCACTTGAGAACGGCCGATATAAATTAGCGGCAGGGTGGCTCATAGAGCAATGTGGATTAAAGGGTTACGAAATTAATGGAGCGGCCGTGCATACAAAACAGGCTTTGGTTCTGATTAATAAAGGTAATGCAAAGGGGGAGGACGTTCTTGCGCTGTCAACTTACGTAATTAAATCAGTGTCCGAAAAATTCGGTGTAATATTAGAACGAGAAGTAAATATCCTGTAATGAGTGTTTTATTTCTTTATACGGAATTGGCAGATTATTTTTTGAAATGCTGCGAGGAGCTTGCACTTTCAAAAGAAGTTCATATCGTAAGGTGGCCGGTGAATAAAGAGGCTCCTTTTGAATTTAAATACACGGACAGAATAAAGGTATACGACAAAAACAATTACAGTTTCGGTCAACTTAAAGATCTTGTTGCAAAGATAAATCCCTCCATCATCATTTGTAGCGGATGGATTGATAAGGATTATTTAAAAATCACGAAGCCCTATTTCGGAAAAATTCCAACAGTTCTTACCTGCGACACACATTGGAGGGGCGATCTAAAACAATATCTCGCAATTATCTTGAGTCGGTTTTTTCTGCTTAATACTTTTTCAAACAGTTGGGTTCCGGGAAATATTCAGGAGAAGTATGTTAGAAAGCTGGGTTTCGCGCCAGAAAAAATTCGGCAAGGATTTTATTGTTGCGATCTACAAAAGTTTAATGCAATATATGATCGCGGAATTTCAACGAAAAGAAACAACTTTCCCAAACGCTTTTTGTATGTAGGAAGATACTACGATTTTAAAGGCATTACAGACCTCTGGAAAGCATTCATAGATTTGCAGGAAGAATTCCCAAATGATTGGGAGTTATGGTGCCTGGGAGCTGGTTCTATCGAACCCGTGAAACATCCCAAGATAAAACATTTTGGCTTTGTGCAGCCGAAGGATCTGGAGCCTATTTTAGAACAAACCGGTGTTTTTATTTTGCCCAGCAGATTTGAGCCCTGGGGCGTTGTAGTTCAGGAATATGCGGCGGCTGGTTTCCCGTTGCTAATAAGCGAAGAAGTAGGCGCTGGCGAACGGTTTATTCAGAATGGTATTAATGGGTATGGATTTCCGGCCTCGAACCCTGAATTACTGAAATCGACGCTCAAAAATATAATAAAATTAGAGGGGAAAGACTTAACTTTAATGGCGGAAAGGAGCCATCGACTGGCTCAGGAAATCAATCCCCAACAATGGGTAGACACTGTTTTACACTTCCTTAATGAGTACAAAAACTAATAAAATTCTTGTAACCGGCGGGGCTGGAAATGTGGGTAGCGCTTTAGTTGAGAAATTACTTACAAATCCGCTTAACTACGTGGTTATAGTTGATAATCTCTCGACGGGATATTTATCGAAACTTCCCGGAGAAAATTCAGGCAACTGGAAACTGATAAAGGCTGACGTAAATAATTTTAACGACATATCGGCAGTAATGCTTTCTTACAATTTCGATTATGTTTTCCATTTTGCAGCGGTGGTAGGAGTAACCCGAACACAGGAAAATCCAATCGATGTACTAAACGATATTGAAGGAATTAAAAACATACTTAACCTTTCAAAAAATTCTTCCGTAAAACACGTCTACTATTCTTCCAGTTCAGAGGTTTATGGTGAACCAGTTGAACTACCACAGAATGAATACAGAACACCATTGAATTCACGGGTGCCATATGCAGTTGTAAAAAATGTAGGAGAAAGTTTTTTCAGAAGCTATTGGCAAGCATTCAGGTTGCCCTACACAATTTTCAGATTTTTTAATACATACGGTCCTAATCAGAGCATAGATTTTGTTGTTGCTAAATTTCTGGCTGCGGCGTTAAAAAATCAAGACATTTCAATTTACGGAGACGGGTCACAGACACGAACCTTCACTTATGTAGATGATACTGTTGAGGTGTGCAACAAAATCTTCGAAGAAAAACTCCTGATAAACGACGTTATAAATATTGGTAATGATGAGCTGATGACCATTAAAGACCTGGCAAATCTTACGATTAGACTGACAAACTCTAAGTCGAAAATTATTTACCTGCCGCCTTTGAAAGAAGGTGACATGACCAGAAGGCAGCCCGACAATACAAAGATGAGAGAAATTCTTAATAAGAAACTCATTAGTATTGAAGAGGGAATAAATCGCATGAAGAACGATCAGCGCTTCTTAAACTCTATAGACCTTTAACATGTGCGGTATCACTGGCTTTGTTTCCGACAAGTTTAATTCCGAGTCCCGGGAATCAATCGTTCGTGGAATGAATGCCTGTCTTGCGCACCGCGGCCCTGATAATGATGGTTTATGGACTAAAGACAATATTAGCCTGGGCCATAGACGACTTTCTATTATAGATCTTAGTAAAGAAAGCGACCAACCCTTTTTCTCGCAAGATAAGCGCTATGTAATTGTTTACAACGGTGAGTTGTACAATTACAAAGACCTAAAACTCGAACTTCAGAGAACGGCACAGGGATCGAATACAATGCCATATTTTTTTAAAACAGCTTCGGACACAGAAGTTGTTTTAGCCGCATACATGCGTTGGGGCAACAAATGCCTTGATTATTTTAATGGTATGTACGCTCTTGCAATCTATGATACGCTTGAAAAGAAACTCTTAATAGCAAGGGACAGGGTGGGTGTAAAACCTTTGTACTATTATTATGGCGATGAAGGACTGATGTTTTCCAGCGAAATAAGACCAATCATCCGTTCCGGGATCAAAACTTTTTCATTAAACAAAGAGGTGTTACCAGAATATGTGATGTACCAGACCGTTTTTGCTCCAAACACAATAGTGAATGGTGTAAAGATGCTAATGCCCGGCCACTTTATCGAGTATGCCAATGAAAAGCTAAACGTTACCAAATATTATTCCTTCGAAAAATTGAGCCAGGAGGCTTCCGGACTTTCATATGAACAAACCTGCAATAAAACCAACGAGCTGTTGACTAATTCAGTTCATAGAAGACTCGTTGCAGATGTTCCTTTTGGGGCGTTCCTCTCCGGTGGCATTGATTCGAGCGCGGTGGTTGGATTAATGAGTAAAGTAAGTTCAGAGAAGATTCAAACGTTTAACATCAGTTTTGACGAATCTGAATTTTCAGAATCTGTGTACGCGAGGGCCATCGCGAAGAAATTCAATACGCAACATCATGAAATAAAACTTAGTCCCGGTGATTTTTTGAAGCAACTACCGGAGGCACTAAAAGCAATGGATCATCCAAGTGGTGACGGTCCAAACACGTACGTTGTTTCCAAAGCAACCAAGCGGGCGGGAATAACTATGGCCCTGAGCGGAATAGGAGGAGATGAACTTTTTGCTGGCTACGAAGTTTTTAAGCGTATGGCCGATCTTCAGAGAAAAGCCTGGTTGAACGCGGTTCCCCGTTTGGGTAGAAAGCTCGGCGGATATGTCATTGAAAAAAGACAAAAGTCCGTGGCGGGAAATAAAATCAACGAGCTTTTATCCCTCCCCGAAATTAAATTCAGTAGCGCATATCCATTAAACAGAAGTCTGTTTACTCATAAGGAACTTAAGAGAATAGTTGCGCATGCCAATCCTTTTGAAAATATAAACAGAATAGTTTTATCAAGCCCGCAAATAGAGCGACACTTACTTAGTGCCGTTTCTATAAGTGAGATAAATACTTATCTCCAGAATACCTTGTTAAGGGACACAGATCAAATGAGTATGGCCGTGGCGCTCGAAGTCAGGGAACCGTTCCTTGACTACAAACTAATGGAATTTGTATTGGGAGTGGAAGATGAGTATAAATATCCCTATAGCCCCAAGAAACTCCTTGTGGACAGTTTAAAGGACTTACTGCCTCCGGAAATAGTAAACAGACCTAAGATGGGATTTGTATTGCCATGGCAACAATGGATGCAAGTTGAACTAAAAGATTTTTGTGAAAGAAATATAACACAATTTGCAGCGCGTGGTTTAGGAGATCGAAATGAAATAGCGGGCTTGTGGTCAAGATTTCTTTCCGGGGATAAAACAATTACCTGGAGCAGGGTATGGCATTTGATTGTGCTAAACAATTGGATGAATGAACATAAAATTGAAGCCTAAAAAAGAAATACTGGTTTTTGTCGATTGGTTTTGGCCTGGTTATCTTGCAGGCGGCCCGGTGCAGTCTATTGTTTCCCTCGTTGGATATCTACATGAAGATTTCGACTTTAAAATTGTTACAACAAACAAGGATTTAAATAGCAAAGAGCCTTATCCCGGAATTGAAGCGGATAAATGGATAAAACTGGAGTTGGGTTGTGAGGCGTATTATGCTAGCAATTTGAGTGTTGCAATAATTACAAAATTGATAAAAGAAACAAAATTTGATGTTGTTTATATCAATAGTTTCTTTTCTAAATTTTTCTCGATAATCCCCCTTCAAACATTAAGGAGGGAAAAAATAAAAAAGCCTGTAATTCTTGCCCCAAGAGGAATGCTGGGAGAAGGAGCCCTGGCCCTTAAAAAGTGGAAAAAGAAGATCTTTATCCTCTATTCAAAGCTCACAAGTTTGCATAGCAATGTAATCTGGCACGCCACCTCTGCACAAGAGGCCATGGAAATTAGGTCGGTTTTTAAGAACCCTGGAAAAGTATCGAAAATTTCCAATTTACCGAAGAAATTAAAAGGAGCATCAAACAAAAGCAAAGTTGCTGGAAAGCTAAACCTGTGTTTTATTTCCAGGATCAGTGAAAAGAAAAATCTTCTTTATGCTTTAAGAGTGTTAAGCCGAATTAGAACCGGACATATCTATTTTAATATATTCGGACCGCTCGAAAGTACCGAATATTGGAACAAATGCGTGGAAGAAATAGATAAATTACCAGCTAATATCCAGGTTGAATACAAAGGCAGTGTAAAGCCTAACGAATTGGAAGAAACATTATCAACACAACATTTTATGTTACTTCCCACTATGAATGAAAACTTCGGACACTCAATTGTGGAAAGCCTCATGTGTTATTGCCCGGTTATCATAAGCGATCAAACGCCCTGGAAAGACCTTGAAGAAAATAACGCAGGATTCTCTATTAGCCTTGGAGAACCAGATCTGTTTGTTAAAGCGGCTGAGAGAGCCCTTGGTATGGACAACAAAGAGTATTCTAAATGGAGCTTAGCGGCAAATAAGTATATTAGCAGTCGTATTAATCTGAACGAAATAATCGGACAATACAAAAACCTTTTTAATGACCCAATTTAAAACAGATCTGTCAACCTTTAATAACGATTGGTACAAACCCGGACGAAACTGGATGGTACGAGCGGCCTGGTACCTTATTAATTTGTTTTTTTTCCGCTCGCCATTTCCCTTCTATGGCCCTAAACGGTTTCTACTCAGAATTTTTGGGGCACAAGTTGGAAAGGGGTTGATCATCAAACCGCACGTTTCGATTAAATACCCCTGGCTACTTGTGATTGGTGATCATGTTTGGATTGGAGAGAGTGTTTGGATAGACAATCTTGCTAAGGTCACTTTAAAAAGTCATTCCTGTGTTTCTCAAGGAGCTTTGCTTCTGTGTGGTAATCACAATTATAAAAAGAGCACATTCGACCTGATTGTTGGAGAAATCACTCTGGAGGAAGGTGCGTGGGCGGGTGCAAAAACGGTTATTTGCCCAGGCGTAAGACTTGGAAGCAACAGTTTGCTTACCGTAGGTAGTATTGCTACCTCAAGTATTGAAGCCAATTGGATTTACCAGGGTAATCCAGCAAAAAAAGTAAAACCGAGAGAATTAAAAAAGTAAAACTACACCAGTTCCTTTTGTTTCTCATCGATACGTTCTACACGACTAACACCCTTTACCTTTTTGAGATTAGCAATAAGATGGTTTAAGTGTTTAGTGTCGTGAACATAGACCATGATAGTTCCTTCGAACAAGCCATCATCAGTGTCAAAGTTAATTGATCGCATGTTGACGTTGTTTTCGTTAGAAATAACCTTTGTGATATTGTTTACAATTCCAAGTTCATCAGTGCCCGTAATTTTCAAACCAGCAAGGAACGAAATGAGCTGATCATTCACCCATTTTGCTTTTACAACTCTGTAGGCATAGTTTGATAGGAGTTTAATGGCATTTGGACAATTAACACGATGAATTTTTATACCCTCACCAACAGTCACGAAACCAAACACGTCATCTCCCGGAATAGGATTACAGCAAGGCGCAAGGTTATAATCTAACTTCTGCAGATCATCTCCTATAACCAACATGTCGGTTTTTCCCCTGGCACTTGTTACCAGTTGCTCAAGTTTCGGCGCTTCCGGTTTCCTCTTTCGTTTTACAGGATGTTCTCTGAACTTAATGAAATCCTTTATCTCTTCTACGTCAACATTTCCAAGGGCCGCCCTGTAATATAATTCCTGAGATGATGGTAGTTTTAGGAATGTACAGAACTCGTTGACAATGGCCGTGGTGAAAGGAAGTTTTAGCTTGTCAAATTTTCTTTCAATGATCTCTTTACCTTTTTCCGCCGTTTTTTTCCGCTGATCTTTCAGGCTGTTCTTGATTTTCGACTTGGCCTTGGCGGTGCTTACAAAACTAAGCCAGTCGTCTTTTGGTACCTGCTTACTACTGGTTAATATTTCAACCTGGTCGCCACTGGTGAGTTCATAACTTAAGGGAACTAGTTTGTGGTTAACCTTCGCACCAATACAATGTTCGCCAACTTTGGTGTGAATTTCAAAAGCAAAGTCCAGTGCCGTAGATCCAACGGGAAGTGTTTTCATATCACCCTTCGGGGTAAACACAAACATCTCATCGCTAAAGAGATTTAGTTTAAAATCATCAATAAACTCCAGGGCATTTGGATCCGGATTTTCCAACATTTCACGAATTCTCTGGAGCCAGTTCTCAAGTTTGCTCTCTTTCTCAGCGGCACTGTCTTTATATTTCCAATGCGCAGCATACCCATTTTCTGCCAGGTCATCCATCCGGGTGGTTCGGATCTGAACTTCTACCCACTTACCCTGAGGACCCATAACGGTTGTGTGCAAACTCTCGTATCCATTGCTTTTTGGTGTACTGATCCAGTCACGTAACCTTTCCGGACTTGGATGATAAAAATCTGTAATTATGGAGTACACTTTCCAGCAATCAGATTTTTCTTTTTCAAAAGGAGTATCAATAACAATGCGTATAGCAAACAAATCATAGATTTCTTCAAAAGAAACATGTTTTGTTTTCATTTTATTAAAAATACCGTAGATGGATTTCGGCCTTCCGAAAATTTTAAATTTAAATCCCTGTTCGTTAAGGATTTCTTTCAGCGGTTCAATAAATTTCTGGATAAACTTCTTACGCTCGGGCTCACTTTCTTTCAGTTTAAATTCAATTTCATTGAAAGACTCGGCATCGGTGTATTTCAAACCGAGATTCTCAAGTTCTACCTTAATAGCATTTAATCCCAGACGATGAGCCAGGGGTGCGTAAAGAAACAGCGTTTCGCTGGCGATCTTTATCTGTTTATCGCGCTTCATGTGCTCCAGCGTGCGCATATTGTGAAGACGATCAGCAAGTTTAATCAGAATCACCCGGATGTCTTCGCTCATAGTGAGGAGCACTTTCCTGAAATTCTCGGCTTGTATAGAGGAGGTGTTATCGATAACACCAGAAATTTTAGTTAGTCCATCAATGATTTGT